>DASRTX010000364.1:0-2626 GCA_035655715.1 Myxococcales bacterium
GACGTGGCCGCGGTGGGCGAGTGCGGGCTGGATTTCCATTACGACCGATCGCCGCGAGAGACGCAGCGCGAGGTGTTCGTGCGCCAGATCCGGCTGGCCAGGGAGCTGCGCAAGCCGCTGGTGGTGCACACCCGCGAGGCCGACGAGGAGACCGCGGAGATCCTGGGGCGCGAGCTGGGGCCCGACGGCGGCGTCATCCACTGCTTCACCAGCGACTGGACCGCCGCGCAGCGCTACCTCGCGCTCGGGATGTACCTGAGCTTTTCGGGGGTGGTGACCTTCCGCAACGCCGACGCCCTGCGCGAGGCGGCCCGCAAGACGCCCGCGGACCGCATGCTGGTCGAGACCGACTGCCCCTTCCTCGCACCCGTTCCCCACCGCGGAAAGCGCAACGAACCCGCCTGGGTGGCCTTGACTGCCGCGGAGCTTGCCCGCCTGCGCGGAGTGCCGGCGGACGAGCTGGCGCGCGTCACCACGAGCAACGCACGCCGCGCCTTGCGCCTGCCCGGAGGTTGATCTTGAATGCCGGGGCGCCTCCCCGCATCCAAGCCCGTGAAAGGACGGTCCACCATGAAGAAGCTCATCGCCGGCTCGCTGCTCGCTGCCTCGCTCTCCCTGGGAGCGTTCGCTGCGCAGAAGACCGAGACCATCAAGGTGTCCGGCTGGCACTGTGGGGGCTGTGCCGCCCGCACCGAATCCGCCATCAAGGACCTCAAGGGCGTGACGACCGTCGCATCCGACAAGGACAAGAAGGAAGTGAAGGTCACGTACGACGACAGCAAGGTGAAGCGCGCCGATCTGGACAAGGCCATCGCCGACTCCGGCTTCACCGCGGAGAAGTAGCGCTCAGCTCTCCCAGCTGAGCCATTCCTCGGCGGAGGGTTCTTCGCCCTCGGTCTTCCAGCGGCCCTTCCATTCCACCACCTCCCACCCGCGGCGGACGGCTTCGGCGCGGAAGGCTGGCTTGGGGTTCACCACCACCGGGTGGCCTACCTCCTCGAAGAGCGGGGTGTCCGCCACCGAGTCCGAATACAGGTAGCAGCGCCCCACGTCGATGCCGTGGCGTGCCAGCACCTCCTTCACCCGTTCGCGCTTGCCCTCGCGGAAGACGATGGGCGGCACCAACTCGTCGGTGGAGATGCCCTGCTTGATCAGCGCCCGCGTTCCCACCGCCTCGTGAGCGCGGAGGAAGCGCCCGAACTCGTCGATGATGAACTGCGGCGAGCCGGAAGCGACCAGCACCAGGTGGCCCATCAGCAGATGCCGCCGCACCGTGCGGAGGCCCTGCTGGGTGACGCGCTTCTTGAGGTGACGGTCGAAGCAATTGCGGGCCAGGTCGCGCAGGCGGTCGGCGCGGATGCCCTGCTGGCACCTGGAGCCCAGCGCCACCATGTCGGCTTCGGAGAGCCGCTTGCGGGCGTATTCGTAGAGCGCGCGAGGCACCTGCGAGCGCACACCGGCAGCCATCTCCCGGTTCGAATAGAGGAACCAGGTGAAGATGGTCCCTGCGTTCCCGTCGAGCAGCGAGTCGTCGATGTCGAAGACGGCGGCGGTGCGCTGGAACGGCTGCATCAGCTCTCGCCTTCGCGATACAGCCCTGGACCCGTGAAGCGGCGGTCGTCGCCTGCTGGAGCCGCGGGCACCAGCAGCTGCCGCCCGTAGAGGTTCTTGCGGTCGGTCCAGCGCGCGCCGGGCGGCGCCGCGGCGAAGAGCTGGCCGAAGGAGCTCATCCGGGTGTCCAGCTCGTCGAGCGCGTGGACGACCATGGCCTCGAGCGTGGCGGGCTCGCGGGGGCTGCCGTATTCGTGCCGTCCGTGATGCGCCACGACGAGGTGCGTGACGCGCCATTCCAGCTCTCGGGGGAAGTCGGCGATGCGCGCCGCCTTCTCGCGGATGAGCTGGCAGGTGAGCACCAGATGGCCCACCAGCTTGCCCTCGTCCGTGTACTCGAAGCCTGGCTCCGGCGAGATCTCCCGCGCCTTCCCGATGTCGTGGAGGATGCAGCCGGCCGTGACCAGGTCGCGGTCGAGCTGCGGATAGTGATCGCACACGCGCCAGCCGAGCTGCAGGACCGAGAGAGTGTGCTCACAGAGCCCGCCCGCGAAGGCATGGTGGATGCTCTTGGCGGCCGGCGCGCGCAGGAAGCCGGACCTGAGTTCCGGGTCGTCGAGGAAGGAGAGGAGCAGCGCGCGGACGTGGCCGTTGCGCGCCTGCGCGGCGAGGCCGCGGATCTCCTCGAACATCTGCTCCGCCGTCATGCGGGTCGATGTATCACAGCCCCCCGACGCTGTACCGGGACGCGGGGGAGGGCGAAAGGCTCGGGTGGTCCGAGGACTGCTAGGCTTCTTCCTCGTCCTCTGCCGCTGCCTTCGCGCCTGCCGCCTTCTTCGCGGCGAGCCTCGCCTTCTCGGCGGCCTCCGCGTCCAGCTCGGCCTGCGGTCGCGGCTCGATGGTGAAGTCGCTGATCCGGCCCTGCGCCTTGAGCGCCTTGAGCCCGGCGTCCATCGCCTGCCAGCGCGTCTTCGCGCGCAGCTTGATCATCACGGGGGCGGCGGGACGGCGGATGAGGCTGACGGGATCGTACTCGCCGGAAAGGATGCTCACCGACCAGTTCGACTCCAGGTCG
>DASRTX010000365.1:0-6606 GCA_035655715.1 Myxococcales bacterium
GCACCGGGGTCTACTTCGCCGTCTGGTCCGCCATGGCGCTCTGGTTCGGCTGGCAGTCGCGGTCGCAGGACGCCACCGGCGACCACGAGCTCACCCGGCGGATGCGGCGGCGGAGCGCTCCGGGACTGATCCTGTTCGCCCTCACGGTGACCTTCTTCGCCTTCGACTGGCTGATGTCGCTCCAGCCGGAGTGGTACTCGACGATCTTCGGCGTCTACTTCTTCGCCGGCTCGGCGATGGCCTTCTTCGCCTTCTTCGCGCTGGCGGTGATCGCCGGCCGGCGCAACGGCGTCCTGGCCGGGGTGGTGACCACCGAGCACCAGCACGACATCGGCAAGCTGCTGCTCACCTTCGTCGCCTTCTGGGCCTACATGGCGTTCTCTCAGTTCCTGCTCATCTGGTACGCCAACCTGCCGGAGGAGACGAGCTTCTTCGCCCGGCGCTACACCGGGTCCTGGCTCGCCGCCGGCACGGTCCTCGTCTTCGGCCATTTCCTCGTGCCGTTCTTCCTTCTCCTCTCGCGCGCCGCCAAGCGGAACGCCAAGGCCCTCGCGGCGCTCGCGGTCTGGTTGCTGGGCATGCATCTGCTTGATCTATACTGGCTGGTGATGCCCAAGATTCACCCGACAGGGCTCGTACCCAGCCTGCTCGACGCGGCGGCCCTGATCGGCTGTTGCGGCGTATTTCTGGCGGCTTTCGGCAGCGTGCTCAAGCGGCAGGCGCTGGTCCCGCTGCGCGACCCGCGCCTGCCGGAGTCGCTCACCTTCGAAAATATCTGATAGGAGCTCGTCAATGCCCAAATACCTCACTGCCCTGACCGGCCTGGCCGTCTCGCTTACCCTTGCCTGCGGCGCCGCCTTCGCCGGCGACGTCACCGGCACGATCACCTACACCGGGAAGGTCCCCAACCTGAAGCCCATCGCCATGGATGCGGACCCGGTCTGCAAGTCCAAGCACGCCACGCCGGCGCCGAGCGAGGCGCTGGTGCTCGGATCCGGCAACACCATGGGCAACGTCATGGTGCGGGTCAAGGGCCCGGTCGCGGGCGCCGTCCCCCCCGTCCCGGCCCAGCCGGCGGTGATCGACCAGAAGGGCTGCCAGTACCATCCGCACGTCCTCGGGCTCCGGGTCGGCCAGACCCTGCAGCTCCGCAACTCCGACGGTCTGCTCCACAACGTGCACGCCCTGCCCAAGGTCAACTCGCCGTTCAACATGGCGATGCCGGCCAACCGCACCACGGCGGACACCAAGTTCGGCAAGGAAGAGGGCATGTTCCTGGTCAAGTGCGACGTCCATCCGTGGATGAACGCGTACGTCGGCGTCTTCACCAACCCGTACTTCGCCGTCTCAGGCACGGACGGCAAGTACAAGATCTCGGGCCTGCCGCCGGGCACCTACGAGATCGAGGCCTGGCACGAGAAGCTCGGGACCCAGACCGCGAAGGTGACCGTCGCCGCCGACAAGCCGGGCGCGGCCAATTTCTCGTTCGCGCCGCCGGCCAAGTAACCGCACCGATGACGGTGTAACGCACAGCGATTCAGGGAGAGCCATGGCTACACTCGAAACCGCGCCCGCCCACGAAGCCGAGCACGAGCACGCCGGGCATGAGCATCTGGGCTTCTGGCGCCAGTACGTGTTCTCGACCGACCACAAGGTCATCGGCATCCAGTATGCGCTGACCGGCCTGCTGTTCCTCTTCTTCGGCTTCTGCCTGATGATGCTGATGCGCTGGCAGCTCGCCTATCCCGGCCGCGCCTTGCCGTTGATCGGCAAGCTGTTCGGCGAGGACCGCATGCCGGGAGGCTCCATGCTGCCGGAGTTCTACAACCAGCTCGGCGCCATGCACGGCACCATCATGGTGTTCATGGGCGTGGTGCCGCTCGCGGTGGGCGGCTTCGGGAACTTCGTGCTGCCGCTGCAGATCGGCGCCCCCGACATGGCGTTCCCGAAGATCAACATGGCGAGCTACTGGTCGTACTTCCTGGGCGGCATGACCATGCTCGCCAGCTTCTTCGTGCCGGGCGGCGCGGCCCAGTCGGGCTGGACCTCCTATGCGCCGCTGTCGGTCATCGCCGGCCAGGGCCAGACGATGTGGCTCTTCGGCATGATCTTCCTCATCACCTCCTCCCTGCTGGGCTCGATCAACTTCATCGTCACCACGATCCAGCTGCGGGCGAACGGCCTCTCGTTCTTCCGCCTGCCGTTCTTCGTCTGGGCCCAGCTCGTCACCTCGTTCCTGCTGCTCCTCGCCTTTCCGCCGCTCGAGGCCGCGGGCGTCATGCAGCTCATGGACCGGCTCGCCGGCTCCAGCTTCTTCATGCCGAGCGGCCTCGTGGTGAGCGGCCAGCACGTGGCCTACACCGGCGGCGGCAACCCGCTCCTCTGGCAGCACCTGTTCTGGTTCCTCGCCCACCCCGAGGTCTACGTGCTGATCCTGCCGGCCTTCGGGATCGTGGCGGAAGTGATCGCCAACAACACCAGGAAGCCGCTCTGGGGCTACAAGATCATGGTGTACTCGCTGTGGTTCCTGGGCTTCATGTCGTTCATCGTCTGGGCGCACCACATGTTCTTCACCGGCATGGGCACCACGATGGCGACCTTCTTCCAGACCACCACGATGATCATCTCGATCCCTTCGGTGGTGATCCTCTCCGCGCTGTTCCTCTCGCTGTGGGGCGGCTCGATCCGCTTCAACACGCCGATGCTCTTCGCGCTCGCCTTCCTGCCGATGTTCGGCATCGGCGGCCTGACCGGCCTGCCGCTGGGGCTCTCGGCCGCGGACATCCCGCTCCATGACACCTACTACGTGATCGGGCACTTCCACTACGTGGTGGCGCCGGGCACCATCTTCGCGCTCTTCGCCGGCATCTACTACTGGTTCCCCAAGGCCACCGGACGGAAGATGAGCGAGCGCCTGGGCAAGCTCCACTTCTGGCCCTCGCTGATCTTCATCAACGGCATCTTCATGCCGATGTTCATCCTCGGCCTGGCGGGAGTCTCCCGCCGCCTCTACGACGGCGGCGCCTCCTACGACTTCGCCAAGCCCGTCCTCCACTGGAACGTGTTCATGTCGTTCTCGGCGTGGGGCCTGGCGCTCGCCCAGATCCCCTTCTTCATCAACTTCTTCCTGAGCATCAAGCGCGGGGAGAAGGTCGGCGACAACCCCTGGGAGGCGACGACCCTGGAGTGGGCGGCGCCCTCGCCGCCGCCGCACGGCAACTTCATCACGGCGCCCGCGGCCTACCGCGGCCCCTACGAGTACAGCGTGCCGGGACACCCCGCGGACTTCACGCCGCAGTTCCTGTCGGCGCAACAGCAGGCGACGAGCTGAGGAGAGGAGACCATGGAGATTCCCTTTACCGTCGCGGAGCGGCCCGACACCGGGCTCAACAACGGCAAGATCGGCATCTGGCTGTTCCTCGCCTCCGAGGTGATGCTCTTCGGGGCCCTGTTCGCCAGCTATCTGATGCTGCGCATCGGCGCCACGGTGTGGCCGCGCGGCGACACGATCCTCAACGTGCCGCTGGCCACGGTCAATACCATCGTGCTGATCTCGTCCAGCGTCACCATGGTGATGGCCTGGGCGTCGCTCAAGCGCAACGATTTCGGCAAGTTCCGCCTGTTCCAGGGGCTGACGATCCTCGCCGGGCTCTGCTTCCTGGGCATCAAGTACGTCGAGTACTCGGCCAAGTTCCACCACGGCCTGCTGCCGAGCAAGAACACCTTCCTGGCGATCTACTTCACGCTCACCGGCCTCCATGGGCTGCACGTGATCGGCGGCATGGTGGTCAACGGCTACCTCTGGGGACCGGGCGCCAAGCTCTGGAAGACCGATCCCGAGCACTTCACCAACCGGGTGGAAAACTCCGGACTGTTCTGGCACTTCGTCGATCTGGTCTGGATCTTCCTCTTCCCCATTCTCTACCTGCTCTAGAGATCTCCAGGAGCCTGCGCCATGGGTGATCATGCCGATATCGACCGTCAAGTCCGGACGTACATCCTCGTCTTCGTCTCACTGATGGCTCTCACCATCATCACGGTGACGATCTCGCGGTTCCATCTGCCCGTCCCCGCGGCCGTCACGGTCGCCCTGATCGTGGCCTGCATCAAGGGCGGGCTCGTCGCCAGCTATTTCATGCACCTGATCTCCGAGCGGAAGCTGATCTACTGGGTGCTCGGGTTCACCGTCGCCTGCTTCTTCGCGGTGTTGCTGCTGCCCCTGTGGACGCATTACGACCCGATCCTCAACCACTGATCGAACATGGACCTCAAGAAGTTTCACGCCGTCTTCATCGCCTGCGCGGTCGCCCTGTCGTTCCTGGTCGGCTTCTGGGCGCTGACCAGCTCCGGGCTCACGGGAGCGCCGCGCCTTCTCGCCGGCTTCGGCTCCTTTGCCGCCGGCGTGGCGTTGATCCTCTACGAGGCCTGGTTCCTCCGCTTTACGAAGAGGCAACGATGAAGATCGCGAGATCCGTTCGCATGGCCGGCGCCGTGGCGCTCCTCCTCGGAGCTCTCGGAGCCGCTCCCGCTCTCGCCTGCGACGTCTGCTATGGCGCCGCGGCGAACAGCGGCTCGCCACTCGTCAGCGGCGCCCGCCTGGGAGTCTTCCTGCTCATCGCGGTCACCGCGGCGGTGCTCGGCGGCTTTGTGAGGTTCTTTCTCTATCTGCGTAACCGTGCTCGACAATCCGAGACCGAGCAGATCGCCTCGGAATGGGCCCAATTCCAGCGGAGCTCTTCGACATGATGGAACGGTGGCTTCCCTTGAACGCCGCGGCGCACGGCGCCCGGATCGATGGCGCCCTCAACTGGGTACACGTGTTGATGGCGATTCTGTTCGTCGGCTGGATCCTCTTCTTCGTCATCGCTCTCTGGCGCTTCCGCCGCGCGAAGAACCCGGTGGCCAGCTACACCGGCGTGACCAGCCATACCTCGACCTGGATCGAGATCGCCGTGGCGTTCGTCGAGGCGATCCTGCTGGTCGGGCTCGCGGTCCCGCTGTGGGCGGAGCGCGTCGCGAAGTTCCCGCCGGAGAAGGACGCGGTCCGCGTCCGTCTGGTCGGCGAGCAGTTCGCCTGGAACGTCCACTATCCCGGCCCGGACGGCGTCTTCGGCCGCACCTCGATCGACAAGATCGACCTGCAGAGCAACCCGCTGGGGCTCGACCGCAGCGATCCCGCGGCGAAGGACGACGTCACCACGGTCAACCAGCTCCACCTGCCGGTGGGCAAGCCGGTGATCGTCTATCTGAACAGCAAGGACGTGATCCACAGCTTCAACGTCCCCGAGTTCCGCATCAAGCAGGACGCCGTGCCGGGGATCACCATCCCGGTCTGGTGGATTCCCACGGTCACCACGGCCCAGATGCGGCAGCGCCTCGGCAAGCCCGACTTCACCTACGAGATCGCCTGCGCCCAGCTCTGCGGCCTCGGCCACTACCGCATGCGCGGCTTCGTAACGATCGAGGAGCCGGCCGAGTTCCAGAAGTGGATGGACGAGCAGGTGAAGGCGCAGGAGTCGACCGGGGACGATATCTTCCAGTAAAGCGTTCCAGTAAAGCGTTCCAGTAAAGCGTTCCAGTAGATCTCAATCGCTCGCGGGCGGCGGCTTCGGGGTCGCCGCCCCCGCCCCGAACACCTTCGGTGTCGGCATCCGGGCACGGATCTCCTCGAGCGCCGTGGCGGTGACCACCGCCACGCCGTTCTTCTCGCACCAGCTTTCGACCGCCCTGGTCACCATGCCGCGCACGAAGGCCGGGATGCGTTGCATGCGCTCCCTGGCCTCGGGCTCCCAGCGCAGGGCCGCCATCGCGGGCATCGCCGGCTGGCCGTACTCGGTGCTGGCGACGTCGGCCGCGCGCAGGCGATCGACCGCCGGCTGGAGCGTGCCGGGTTGGTGGGTGCAGAGCGGATCCTCGGCCATCACGTCGCCGGTCATGCCGTAGGCGCGGGCGCGGCAGCCGCCGCACAGGGAGCTGAGCTCGCAGGGGCCGCAGCGGCCGCCGAGATGGTCGCGCTGGCGGATCCGGGTGAACAGCTCCGAGGAGTCCCAGATTTCGCGCAGGCCGGTGTCTCCCAGGTTTCCCGCGAAGAGCGGCAGATACGGGCAGGGGGTGACGTCCCCGTTGGGACGGATGCCGAGGTAGTGGGTGCCCGCCGGGCAGCCGCCGGCGCCGCCGCCGAAGCTCTTGGGAAACGGGGCCAGGGAGTCCGCGGAGAGCAGCGTGCGGACGAAGTGCGGGGCGCACTTGGCGTTGACCAGCATCTTCGAGGCCCAGCGGCGCTGGATCTCCGCGAGCTGTGCCAGCACCCGGTCGTACTCGGCGGGGGAGAGGTCGCTGACGAAGGCCCCGCGTCCGCTCGGCACGAGGAAGTAGAGGTTCCAGACCTTGGCGCCGAGCTCGTCGTGGGCGAAGGCGGCGATCGCCTCGAGCTCGTCGCGGTTGTGGGCGCCGACCGTCGTCTGCACGATGAACGGCAGGCCCACGCGGGTGAGGATCCTGGCACCCTCGACCGTGTTCTGCCAAGCGCCGCGCACGCGGCGGAAGGCGTCGTGGCGCTGGGGGTCGAGCGCGTCGAGCGACAGCGCCAGGCCGCGCACGCCCTCA
>DASRTX010000366.1:0-3779 GCA_035655715.1 Myxococcales bacterium
GGGACACCATACGGAAGCTGTCGTATGGTGTCCCCGAAACTACCGAGCCTGCTCTGCGCGCGCCTGGGGCTGGGGTTCGGTCATGGGTCCCATCCGGCGGAACTTCTGGTAGCGGTCTTCCACCACGGCGCCCGGCGGCAGCTGGCGCAGCTCGCGCAGGTGCCGCCGCAGCGTGCCGCCCAGGTTCTGCGCCGTGAGATCCGGATCGCGGTGCGCTCCGCCGGGTGCCTCTTCCACCAACTCGTCGACGATGCCCAGCTCGAAGGCATCGCGCGCCGTGAGCTTGAGCGCCTCGGCGGCCTTCTCGCCCTTGCTCGAGTCGCGGTAGAGGATGGCGGCGCACGATTCGGGCGAGATCACCGAGTACCAGCTGTACTGCAGCATGAGCAGCCGGTTGCAGACGCCGATGGCCAGCGCGCCACCGGAGCCGCCCTCGCCGATCACCACCGAGACGACGGGCACTTGAAGGGCCGCCATCTCCTCCAGGCACACCGCGATGGCCTCCGCCTGGCCCCGCTCTTCCGCGTCGATGCCGGGGTACGCCCCCGGCGTATCGATGAAGGCGATCACCGGCCGGCCGAACCGCTCCGCCAGCTTCATCAGCCGCAGCGCCTTGCGGTAGCCCTCGGGGCGCGGCATGCCAAAACTTCTGAGAATATTCTCTTTAGTAGATCTGCCCTTCTGCTGCCCCACCACCATCACCGGCTCGCCGTCGAACCGCGCCAGGCCGCCGATCAGCGCCTGGTCGTCGCCGAACGACCGGTCGCCGTGCAGCTCGATGAAGTCGGTGAAGAGCCGCTGCACGTAGTCGAGCATGTAAGGGCGGTTCGGGTGCCGGGACAGCTGCACCACCTGCCATCGCGAGAGCTCGTTGAAGATCTCCTGCTGCAGGCGCCCGCAGCGGCGCTCCAGGCGGCGGATCTCGCCGTCCAGTGTCCCTTCCTTTCCGGGGCTGGTGCCGGTGGCGGCGTGCCGCTTCAACTCCGCGAGCTTGGTCTCCAGCTCCAGCAGAGGCTTCTCGAAATCCAGCGCGTAGGTGGCCATCGACCCTTTCATCTCAACCGTTTGCACCCCTCGCGGGGGCGCTCTCGTACCACCCTGCCGCGTGCTCGCAAAGGCGCAGCGCGTCGAACGGCCAGTCGAGGGCCGGGCCAGCGTCCTTCGCGAACCAGGTGCGCTGGCGCCTGGCGTACTGCCAGGTCCGCGCCCGCGTGCGCTCCTCTGCCGCCGCGAAGTCGCCCGTGCGCAGCGCCTCCGCCATCTCCTCGTAGCCGATGATCTTCAGCGCCCGCGCCGACCCGCGGCCCAGGAGCCACTCCGTCTCCGCGCGCAGCGCACCATCCGCGAACATGCGCCGCGTGCGCGCCTCGATGCGCTCGCGCAGAACCTCGCGCGGGGGGTCGAGGAAGTAGATGAGGGAGTGGTAGCGCACCTCCGCGAAGCGGTGCTCGCGCTGCAGCTCGCTGAGCGGCCGGCCACAGAGCGCATGCACCTCCAGCGCGCGCTCGATGCGCACCCGATCGTTGGGGAGGATGCGCGCCGCCGCCTCCGCGTCCACTTCGCGCAGCCGCGCGTGCAGCGCCGGCACGCCCAGCTTCTCGAACTCCTCGTGCAGCGCGGACCGGAACCCGGGCGACGCGCCCGGCGCGTCGAGCAGCCCGCGCAGCAGCGCGCGGATCCACAGGCCGGTCCCTCCCGCGACGATGGCGCGCTTGCCCCTTCCGGCGATGTCCGCGATGGCCGCGTCGGCCAGCTGCACGAAGCGATTGGCGTCGAGCTGCTCGTCCGGGTCGGCCACGTCGATCAGGTGATGCGGCACGCGGGCCCGCTCCTCGGGCGTGGGCTTGGCGGTGCCGGCGTCGAGGCCGCGATAGCATTGCTGCGAGTCCGCCGAGACGATCTCCGCGCCCAGGCGCTGCGCCAGCTCGACCGCGAGGGCCGTCTTCCCCGACGCGGTGGGGCCCACGATCACCAGCAGCCGGTACACGGGCGGAATCTACAACAGCTTGTCATGGCTCAGGCGTTCTCCACGCTGCTGTCCGGGCCGATGCGCAGACCGTCGCCGCGACGTTCGGTGTCGTGCAATCGGACGCGATCTCCCCGGCGCAGGTCGTCGAACGGCGCGTTGTGCGGACCGGCATGCCGGTCGAGGCGCACCAACGGCACGCGGCCGTCGTCGTTGCATACCCAGAGGCGCTTCTTGCCCTTCTCCGGGGGCGGAGCGCCCACCACGCGGAACAGGCCGGGCTCCGGCGCCGGTGGCGCTTCGCGCGAGACGATCAGCGGCGCGAACGAGATCATCTCGTCGGCGCGCAGGCCGGTGCCGTCGGCGAGTTGGCGGAAGAAGCGGGGCGGCGTCCAGCGCACCTCGGCGGTGCACCAATCCCTGGGGGAGGCCAGCGCCGGGCACGGCTTCTGCGTCAGGCAGGGCGCCAGCGCGAACCAGCCCTCGCGCAGCAGGGCGTCGCGGATCTGCAGCAGCGCGCGCCCGGTTTCGCGCAGCGCCGGCTCGACGATCACCACCGTGCCGGCGAGGCGCCGGAGCAGCGCCAGCGCATCGGGCAGTTCGGAGAGGACGTTGGCGGCCAGAACCAGGTCGAAGCTCGCCTCGGGCAAGTCGCATGTCGTATGTTGGATGCCGAGGGCACGCGCCTCGGCCAGGGCGGGTTCGCTGGCATCGAAACAGGTGGCCTCTCCCCCGAGCAAATCGAGCGCCGCCAGGGCCGCTGGCGCCGGCCCTGCGCCCACGTCGAGGATCCGCGGCGCGGGGGGCAGCGGGATCATCCGCAGCGCCGCCTGCGTCTTCACGTAGGTCTGCGGCCACCACCAGAGCAGATATGCGCCGAGGCGCGCGTCGCGGTAGGTGGCCGGCCCGGCCAGGGCGCGTTCGCCGACCAGCCCTTCGTGCAGCTCCAGCACCGCGCGCACCGCGGGCCGGATTTCCGCGCGCGACAGCTCGCCGGGCGGTCCTCCGGGCAGGCGCAAGAGCGCCCGCGCGCGAGAGAGCAACGACGGGACGCGGTCCTCCAGGTTCACCGCGGCGAGGATAACCCCAGCTCGCGCAGCGCGTCCCGCAGATCGGACGGCACCGGCGCCTCGCAACGCACCTGGCTGCCGGTTGCGGGATGCGGAAACGTGAGCCGGAAAGCATGCAACCCCTGCCGCCCCAGCGCCGCGGCGGCGCGCCTCACCGGTTCGGGCGCATGCGGCCCTTCCTTGCGCGTGCCGCCATAGAGCTTGTCCTGGAAGATGGGCCACCCCTGATCGGAGAGGTGCGCGCGGATCTGGTGCGTGCGGCCCGTGAGCAGCTCCACCTCCAGCAGCGCGGCCTCGGCCGCGCGCGCCACCACGATGAACCGGGTGACTGCCCGCTTTCCCTCCTTCACGCGGGAGGAGAATCGCTTGCGGTCCACGGGGTGGCGCCCGTACGGCGTGTCCAACTCGCCGCGATCGGGTGGCGCGCCGTGCACCAGGGCGAGGTATCGCTTCTCCACCGTGCGAGCCTTGAAGGCCGCCTGGAGCGCGCGCAGCGCAGGCTCGGTCTTCGCCACCACCAGGCACCCCGAGGTGTCCTTGTCCAGGCGGTGCACGATGCCCGGCCGCAGCTCGCCGCCGACGCCGCGCAGGTCGGCGACTTGATGCAACAGGCCGTGCACGACCGTCTCGCCCTCCCCGCCCGCGCCCGGGTGGACCGCGATCCCGGCCGGCTTGTCGATCACGAGCAGGGCAGAATCCTCAAATAAAACAGGTAGATCGAGCTTCACGGGGTCGATGCGCGG
>DASRTX010000367.1:0-6369 GCA_035655715.1 Myxococcales bacterium
GCGCCGTTCTGGTTCGATCTCCTCAACAAATTCATGGTGGTCCGATCCACCATCAAGCCCGACGAGAAACCCCGCAAGGAGACGGCCCGAATGGCAGGATGAGCGTCCGTGCGTGGCGTCCCGGATGGCCGGCAGCGGCACGACGTGCATTAATTGAAACCGGTTCCCTCATGTCATGCGTTCTCATTGTCGACGATGACGCGGATACGCGAGATTCGCTCCGGGAGATCCTGACCGGCGAAGGGTTCGCCGTGCGCGTGGCGACCTCCGGCAACGAGGTCATCGACTTCCTGCGCGGCGAGGAGGCCCCGGGGGTGATCCTGCTCGACGACCAGATGCCGCGCATGACCGGCGGCCAGGTGCTGGACTGGATGTGCATGCATCCGGAATTCAACCAGGTTCCCGCCGTGCTCGTCTCGGGCGACCTGCGCCCGCCCCGGCACCAGCGCGCCGCGGCCGTGCTGCGCAAGCCGTTCACCATCGAAGAGCTGCTCGAGGTGGCGCGTCGCTTCTGCGAGCCCGATTCCAAGGCCTAGCGCTGGGCGGCGGAGCCCGCCAACACCAGCTGCCGCACCAGGGCGACGGCGGCTTCGATGGGCACCACCGAGGTGTTGATGGCGAGCCCATAGAGCGTCTCCAGATCCTCGCCGCACCCGAAGTGCGCGGAGAGGAACCGGTGCCGGGCCGCGTCCAGGCTGCGCACCATCTTCTCGACGCGTTCGGCGGCCCATCCGCTGCGCCCCACGACGCGCGCGATGCGGTCGGCCTGGGGCGCGTAGAGCCGGACGTGCAGCGCGTCCACGCGATCGCGCAACAGGCACTGCGAGCCTCGCCCCACGATCACCGCCGGCGGCGTCCGCGCGATCTCGCGGATCTGGTCGCTCTCCGCGCGGTACACTTCTTCGGTCCACGATCGCGCCGGGGCGTGACCGATCAGCTCGGGCGGGCCCAGGGAAAAGGCGCGCTCCAGCCGCTCCATGTACGAGTCCTCGCGCTCCTCCACGGGAATCACCGCATCCAGCGCCACGCCCAGCTTCGCTGCGGCGTGTTCGCCGATCACCCGGTCGAAGACGGGCCATTCGAGCGCGGCGCCAAGCGAGGCGGCGAAATCGCCGGCGCCGGAACCATATTCGCGCGAGACCGTGACCAGTTGGAACATGTCGCGAGCATGCTGCGGCTGCGGCACGCGTGGCAAGACGTGCGGAGCGCCTGCGTTACTGCGCGAGCAACCCCCAGCGCGCCGCCAGCCGCACCAGATCCACCGCCGAGTGCGCGTTGAGCTTGCGCAGGATGCGGCCGCGGTGCGTCTCCACCGTGCGCGGGCTGATGCCCAGCTGCCGCGCGATCTCCGCGGTGGGCATCCCCTGGATGCAGAGCTCGAAGATCTCCCGCTCCCGCGCGGTCAGCGAGGCGATGGGCAGCCGGGCGCCGTTCTCGCCGTTGTTGCGCAGCCTGCGATAGTCGGAGACGACGAATCCCGAGACCTGGGGCGCAAGGTAGGTCTCCCCGCGCGCGACCGTGCGGATGGCCTCCACCACTTCCGCCGCCGACTGCGCCTTGCACGCGTACCCGAGCACGCCTGCCTGCAGGGCGTCGGCGACGTGCGACTCGTCCGCCACCATGCTGAGGGCGAGGACGCGCCGGTTGGGATCCTCCCGCAGCAACTCGCGCGCGATGCCGATGCCGCTCATGCCCGGCAACATCACGTCGAGCACCACCACCTCCGGGTGCGACGCGCGCACCGCGGGAATGGCTTCCTGCGCATTCGATGCTTCGGCAACGATCTCCAGGTCCGGTGAATGCGCGAGCATCGCCCGCAGCCCCTCCCGGAAGAGGAGATGGTCGTCAACCAGTGCCACTCTTAGAGACGCCATGCGATCCATTTACATCCGTACCCCCCGGGAGGATACTTCGTAGGAATCGGTACTTCATCCACCAGCGGACGGTCCGACGCAGCCTATCGCTCCGTGCCGCCAGGGGTTATGTTCTGTCCGTGGCGCGGCGCGATATCGTCGTCATCGGCGCCTCCGCGGGCGGCGTCGAGGCGTTGACCGCGCTGGTCCGAGTCCTCCCCGCGGACATGGGCGCGTCGATCTTCGTCGTGCTCCACATGTCGGCGGAGCAGAAGAGCGTGCTCCCGCGCATCCTCAGCTCAGCCGGAAAGCTTCCTGCCAAGCACGCGCGCGACGGCGAGCCCATCATCTCCGATCGCATCTACGTGGCGCCTCCGGACCACCATCTCCTCCTCCACGATACGCATGTGCGCGTGGTCCGCGGACCCCGCGAGAACGGCCACCGGCCTGCCATCGACCCGCTCTTCCGGACGGCAGCCTATTCCTTCGGCCCGCGGGTGATCGGCATCGTCCTCTCCGGGGCGCTGGACGACGGAACCGCCGGCCTGGTCTCGATCAAGAGCCGCGGCGGGCTGGCGCTGGTGCAGGATCCCAACGAGGCGCTGGTGGAGATGATGCCGCGCAGCGCGCTGGAAAACGTGGACATCGACCACGTGCTGCCCGTCAGCGAGATGGGGGCGTTGCTTCCCCAGTTGACCCGCGAGCACGCGCAGGAGCCGCCCGCCCGCAGCGCGCTCCTGGAAGTGGAGTCGGCGCTCCAGCTCAACGGCTCCACCGAAGGCGTGCTCAAGGTGGGAGAGCCCTCCGGTATCGCCTGCCCGGCCTGTGGCGGCGTGCTCAACGAGGTGCACGAGGGCGACCTGTTGCGCTTCCGCTGCCGCGTGGGTCACGCCTACGCGCCGGAGAGTCTCTACGACGAGCAGGGCGTGGCGCTGGAGAGCGCGCTGTGGGCGGCGCTGCGCGCGCTGGAGGAGCAGGTCGCGCTGGGAAAGCGGATGGCGAGTCGAGCGAAAGAGCTGGGTCAGCTCAAGTCCGCGACCCGGTACGAGCACCGGGCTGAGTCGGCGGAGTCGCAGGCGAAGACTGTGCGACGCGCGCTGAATCTCGGGTCTTCGCCGAAAGGCGAGATCGAGTCTTCCGGCTGACGGCCAGCGGGAAGGTGAGCGAGAAGATGGCTCCCTTGCGCGGCCGGTTGGTGGCGCGGATGGAACCGCCCAACCGCGCCATGGTTCCGGCCGCGAGCCAGAGGCCCAGTCCGGTTCCCCGCGCGCCCTTGGTGGTGAAGAAGGGCTCGAAGAGGCGGCCCTGCACCTCCGGCCGGATTCCCATTCCTTGATCGGCCACCGTCACCGTCACCGAGCTGCGGCCCTTCACGGCGCTCACCGTGATCACGCCGCCCTCGGGCATCGCCTCCCGCGCGTTGCGCAGCAGGTTGACGAAGAGCAGCGACAGCTCGGGGATCGATCCGCGCACGGGCGGAAGCTGCGGCAGCGTGGAGCGCACGGTGACCGGCTCGCCCTCGCGCAGCTCGAACTCCATCAGCGCGGCCGCGCCGGCCACGATGCGATCGAGCCGGACCGCGGAGACGATCAGGGTGCCGGTGCGGGCGAACTCGTGCAGGCGGGTGATCACGGCCGAGGCGATCTCGATCCGCGTGGCGATGGCGCGGACCGCCTCCCGGCGCCCCTTGGGCTCCATCGACTCGTCCTCCAGCATGGCGAGCTGGAACCTCGTGCCCCGCAGGGTGTTGCCCAGATCGTGCGCGGTGGACGCCGCCAGCTCGCCCAGGACGCGGAGGCGCTCCCGATGGAGCAGGGCCTCGCGCGTCCGCTCCAGCTCCTGGTCGCGGCGCGCGTGCTCGGTCACGTCCTCGGCGATGAGCAGCACCGCGGTCTGCGGGGCGCCGTGGTTGCGCTCCAGTCGGATGGAGAGCACGGACGAGGAGCCGGCGTCGCGATAGCGCAGCTCCCGCGTGGTGGCACGGCCCTGCATCAAAGGCGCGGCTTCGCCGACGGCCAGGGTCTTGAGATCGGGATACCTGCGGCCGGTGGTCGGCTCGATGGGCAGGAGCGGGCCGGCCATGAGGCGGGACAGCGAGCTGAAGCGTGCGTTGGAGAGGATGAGCCGCTCGCCGTCGGAGACCGCCAGCGCGGCGCTGGTGGCCTGCATGCCCCAGGTCCCCAGGCGGAAGATGACCAGGTCGTGCGCCACGCGCCGGTCGACGCGCTCGACCAGCTGCCGGTACTTGAGCGCCAGCTCCGTGTACTTGGCGCGCAGGTTCTCGAGGCTGAGATCAGGCGCCGCGATTTCGCTTGTCGCCATTTTGGCCCTTGAGCGCCGCCAGCTCGGCCGCGAGGTTGGCCATGCGCGTGGCGTCCTCGATGACGATCACCGCGCCCAGCGGCGCCCCGCCGTCGACGATGGGGACCGCGGCAACCATCGCCTGCCCTTCACTGCCGTTGGGCAGCTCGTAGGCGACCTGCTCGTTGCGCAGCGGCGCGTTCTGCGCCAGCGACTTGCGGATCTTCTGCAGCACGGCGCGAGGCAGGGCGGGGATGTGCAGCGTCCACATCAGCTGGCCCAGCGCCTCGTCCTCCGGGATTCCCAGCAGCCTCTCCGCCGCCAGGTTCCAGATCCGCACCCGCCCGTCCTGGTCGAGGACCGCCACCGCGGAGGTGAGGCTGCGGATCATGGTGCGCTGCACGTAGGCCGCCGAGTTGATCTCCTCGGTGCGATGGGCGAGCTCGCGGTTGGTGGCGTCCAGCTCGGCGTTGGTGCTCTGCAGCTCCTCGTTGGTAGTCTCCAGCTCCTCGTTGGTGGACTGGAGCTCCTCGTTGGTGGTCTGCAGCTCCTCGTTGGCGCTCTGCAGCTCCTCGTTGGTGGTCTCCAGTTCCTCGTTGGCGCTGTGCAGCTCCTCGTTGATGGTCTGCAGCTCCTCCACCGCGGACTGGCGCTCTTCATGCGCCTTGCGCAGCTCGTTCTCCAACTCGCGAACGGCGGTCACGTCCTGCACCACGTAGAGCAGGCCGGTGATGCCTTTCTCGGTGTCGCGAAGGGGGCTGATCTCGACAGCCAGCTGCAACACGCGCTGATCGCCGGGCCGGGTGAAGGAGATGGCGCTTCGCTCCAGCTCGCTTCTGCCCTCGCGGACCGCCGCCGTCCTGTCCCCCGGCAGATCCCCGAAACCGGGCAGCGCCAGCACCGCCAGCTTCTTGCCCATCACGTCGTCGTCGCGGCGCGCCCAGAGGGCGGCGGCCGCCGAGTTCCACACCAGGACGGTGCCGTCGGTTGCGGTGCCGATCACCGGCAGCCGCATGGAGTTCACCACGTCGCGGTGGAACTGCTCGACGGTGCCGACGTCGCGATGCCCGACCTCCACGGCCCGCTCCAGCGCCTCCTGCTCGATCAGCGAGACCAGCCGCTCCTGCGAGACTGCGGCGTCGCGGCGGCCGTCCTTGCGGTAGATGCGCCGGCGCACGTCCACCGGCTCGAAGATCCTGGCGGCGAAGGGGATCAGCTCGCTCTTGCCGAGGAGGAGCAGGCCGTGGCGGCGGAGCGCGTAGTGGAAGCGGGTCAGCACGCGCTTCTGCAGCTGCGCGTCCAGGTAGATGAAGACGTTGCGGCAGATGAGCAGGTCCAGCCGCGAGATGGGCGCGTCGGAGACCAGGTTGTTGACGCCGAACACCACGGTTCGACGGATCTCCTTGCGCACGCTCCAGCCGGTGGGATCGTGGATGAACCAGTTCTTCAAGAGCTCCGGCGGCATCGACCGCACCTGGTCGTGCGTGTAGACGCCGCGGCGCGCGAAGGCGATGGCCCCCTCGTCGGTGTCGGTGCCGAAGATCTTCACGTCCTGGTTCTGGAAGGCGGGCCCCATCGCCTCGGCTAGAAGAATCGCGATGGTGAACGCCTCTTCGCCGGTGGCGCAGCCGGCGCACCAGATGCGGATGTCCTCACCCGGGCGCTTCTCGGAGAGCATCTGCGGGATCACCCGCTGCGACAGCTCTTCCCAGGTCTCCGAGTCGCGGAAGAACGAGGTGACCTTGATCAGCATCGACTCGACCAGCGCGTCGTACTCGCCGGGCTCGCGGTCGAGCAATCCCAGGTAGTCCTGGATGGTCTTGCACTTCCGCTCGTCCATGCGCCGCTGGATGCGGCGCTGCAAGGTGGCGCGCTTGTAGTTGCGGAAGTCGATGTTGCGCGCTTGCCTGATCTGCTCCAGAACCTGCTCGATCACCGGGTCGGTGTCGTCTTTTCGGTCGCGGCGAGCGGGGCGCGCCTTGGGCATCGCCCCCCTTCTAGCACGGTTGGACGAGGAAGAGACCGATCATGGCGCGCTCGAGCTGGAGCGCTCGACCGCCAGTCCCAAGGCGCCGCGCAGGTGGCACGAGGTCTGGCGGAGACCCTCCTCCAGGGGAACCCGGGGACACCAGCCGAGCAGCTCGCGCGCGCGGGTGAGATCGGGTTGGCGGCGGCGGACCTCGTCCGGCCGGGCTGGAAGGAACGCGACCGGGGC
>DASRTX010000368.1:0-2361 GCA_035655715.1 Myxococcales bacterium
ACGCCAGCGGCGCCACTTCCACCGTGCCGCGCTCGAGCAGGTCCTGCGCCCGATCGATGTCCATCAGGTCGTGGAGCGCGTCGTAGAGCGGCCGCAAGTAGGGCGAGACCTTCTCGGCCAGGTCGCCGGGCAAGAAGCCCAGCTTCTCGCCGGCCTCCACGGCGGGCCTGCAGAGCACGATGCGCTTCACGCGGCGTTCCACCAGCGCAGCCACCGCCATGGCCATGGCCAGGTACGTCTTGCCTGTGCCGGCGGGCCCGATGCCGAAGACGATGTCGTGCTTCCGGATGGCGTCGATGTACGCCTTCTGGGCGAAGCCCTTGGGCGTCACCGGCCGGTTCCGGTTGGTGACGTAGACGGTGTCGAGGAAGATGTCCTTGAGGTCGGCGTTGGGGTCGGCCAGCATCACCTTGCTCGCCTGCTCCACGTCCTCGAGCCCTAGCGGGTACTTGCGCTGGATCAGCTCGTTGAGGCTCGCCAGCAGCTTCTCCGCGAGCGCGACCTTTCCCGGCTCACCCGAGATGAGGAAGACGTTCCCTCGCTGTCCGATATGGACCCCGAACCTCTGCTCGATCAGCTTGAGGTTCTCGCTGCGCCCGCCGGCGAGCGTCCTTGCACCATCGTTGTCCAGCAGCTCCAGTCGCGCGGAAGGTTCTCCCAATGACTCCCCTTCGGCCCCCCAGGGCTCGTGCGTCAGATCTAATCAAGCGGCGGCAGCAAGACAAACCCTTGCGCGGTCCGTTTGTAGTAGTACGGCTCCGGATACGGGTAGCGGAGGTCCTGCTCCGTCAGCAGCTGCCCTTCCACCAGCGCATGCAGCGCCGGGGGATATTCGCCGTGCTCGGTGCGGTACAGCGCGAGCGCGCTCTCCAGCCGGACCAGCTGGCTGCGGGCCAGCACCCGGGCCAAGGCGCCACGGGCCGCAGGGGTTTCGGCCTGCGCCGATCCCAGGCTGGGTGCCACGATCCTCACCACCACCAGCGTGGCGACGAAGAAGGCCAGCGTCAGGCCCAGGCGGACGAGCGCTCCGGTTCTCGCCAGCGAGCGTCCGCCCTTGCTGATCCCGTGCGCCAGCGCCTTGGCGCCACGGGCCGGCGGCACCGCCTTGAGGAAGCCCCACTCGATCAGGTCGTTGAGGGCCTTGAGCGCCTCGAACTCGCCCAGGCGGGAAGCGTCGGCCACGTGCTGCACGTCCTTGCCGCCCACCGCCAGCCGGTAGACGAGCTTGTGCCGCGCGGTCGGCTTGCCGTCGTCCTCTTCCTCCCCGGCGCTGACCCCGTCGATGGAGGGCAGGTCGCGGGTGTCCAGCTCCTCGAGCGCCTCGAAGGTGACGTCGGACCCGGGCACCTTCTTGCGCAGCGCCGGCCACTCGTCCATCCGCCGGAAGCCTTCCAGCAGGATGCTCTCGGCGCGCACTGGCTCGAAGGTGCTCTGCGCCGGGTCCACCTCCTCCTGCGAGAACTCGTACGAGCCGTTCTTCCAGGCGAAGAGCTTGAAGAGCGTCTCGGTGGTCTGCAATCGCATGATCTGCGCCAGCTGGGTCCGCGTGACGGCGCCGCTCTCCACCAGCACGTCTCCCAGCCGCTTGAGCGTGCGCTGCTGGGTCTGCAAGGCCTCGTCGAGTTGCTCCTGGCTCAATAGATCCGCGCGGAGCAGGAGGTTGCCGAGCAGGTTCTTCGAGTTGCGCGCCTTCTCGCTGGCGAAGATGACGGTGCCGTCGACGAAGAAGACCTCCACCTCGTCCTGGCCGTTCTTGAGCGTCAGCCGGCCGGTCTTGGTCTGGTGGCCGATGAGCTGGAGGATGTCGGCGATGCCGAAGTCCTTCAGGGTTCCGGAGAGGGCCATTACGTCCCCTCCTCGGCGCGCTGGCGCAACACCAGATCCCGCAGGCAGAAGGCGTAGACGGCGATGACCGCGGCAGCGGTGGCGCCGACCCTGACCCAGGAGACTCCGCTGCCCACCGCGATGGGGTGGTGGGTGAGGCCGCTCCAGAGCACGATGCTGGCCAGGAGCGAGCCGCTCACCAGCAAGAACAGGGCTCCGCGCAGCGGGTAGCCGAGCATCACGTGCCCGGCTCCCGAGACCAGCGCCAGGAGCCGGGCCGCGAGGCGCCGGCGGCGATGCCAGGCCTGCACCGCGAACTCCTTGCGCACCCGCTCCGCCGCGTCCACGCCGCTGCGGCGGATGAAGACGTTCACGCATTGCGCGCACAGCGCTTCGGCGGGCCGCGCGTCGGGATCGCAGCGCTTGCACACCTCGCGGCCGCAGCGATCGCACCGTCCGCTGGGACGGAGACGGCCGCCCGCGAGGTGGAGCGCCAGCAGAAGCGCGGCCGCGATGAGCGGCAGCGCGATGGCGAAA
>DASRTX010000369.1:0-2956 GCA_035655715.1 Myxococcales bacterium
CACGGTGTTCGCCCTGGCGAGGATGATGCGCTTGCGCTCGGGCGCGCTGGCGGATTCGGAGCCGGTGCTGACGCGGGTGGCCCGGGCCCAGCAGCGGCCGCTGATCCTCATGCTCGGCCTGCTCTTCCACGATCTCGGCAAGGGCATGGGGCCCGACCACTCGGCGCGCGGCGCGGAGCTGGTGCGCGCCTACGCGCAGCGCATCGGCCTCGATTCCGAGGATGCGCGCGACGTGGAGTGGTTGGTGCAGGCGCACCTGCGCATGAGTCACATCTCGCAGCGCCGCGACCTGGAAGACGCCGCGCTGATCGAGTCGTTCGCCCGTGAAGTGTCCACGCCGGAGCGTCTGGAGATGCTCTATCTCCTCACCTACGTGGACATGGCCAGCGTCTCCCCGGAGAACTGGACGCGCTGGAAGGCCCATCTCTTGATGTCGCTGTTCGAGAAGACCCACGCCACCATGCTGGCGGAAGGCCTGGGCACACCGGAGCACGAGCAGTCTGTCGAGCAGCGGCGCGAGCGGCTGGCAAGCCGGTTGTCCCCCTTGGCGGGCGAGCAGGCGAGCCTGGTGCCGGAGTTCGTCCGCGAGCTGCCCGAGCGGTATGTGGGCACCGCGCAGCCGGACGTCGCCGCCCGCCACCTGGCGCTGTGGGCGGGTGCGCGCAAGACCGGGTTCGCCGGAGAGTTGCACCGCCCGGCAGCAGGGGAGGCCGACCTCACCTTGCTGGCGAGCGACCGGCCGGGCCTCTTGGCGCTCTTCACCGCCGCCCTGACCGCCAACGGCATCGACATCCTGGGCGCCGAGGTGAACTCGCTGGAGAGCGGGATGGCGCTCGACATCTTCGTGGTGCGCGAAAGCGGCGGCGGAGCGCCCTCAGCGGCCCGGTGGGAAGCCGCCCGGGCCGATCTGCTGCGCCTGCTCTCCGGCGCGGAGGATGCGCACCGGCTGGTGCAGAAGAGGCTCCGTCGCGCGAGCTGGGCCAGTGCTGCGGCGCCCGCCGTGGAAACCAAGGTGCGTGTGGACGACGTGAGCAGCTCGTCGATGACCATCCTCGACGTCCTCACCCAGGACCGTCCCGGACTTTTGCACACCATTGCCGATGCTTTGCACAGGGCAGGCGTGAGCATCGAGGTCGCCCGCATCGCCACGGAAGGGAACCGCGCTACCGATGCTTTCTACTTGCGCGACCTTGGAGCTCGCCTGCCTGGCAGCTCTTCCAAGATCGACGATCCCGCCCGCCGCGCCGCCGTCGTCCAGACGGTGGAGGCGGCGATCGCCTCACTCGCGGGGAGGGGCTGAGCCAATTCCCTAGCGGTCCCGGACGGTTGGCAGCTTGCGGGGCGGCGCCCGCCGACCTAGCTTCCGTTCGTCACTGTGAGGTGCGCGACACCCCATGGAGGCGGATGTAGGTGCAGGTGGCAGTCTGCTTGCAGAGCGGAGCATCGGGATGGCGACGCGAAAGACCGGCAGCAGGACGAGCAAGCGGCCGGCATCCAAATTGAAAATGTCCCGCCGCGAAGGTGGGATGACCGTCCGCGAAGCCGGACGGCTTGGGGGACTCGTCGGAGGCCGGAAGGGCGGCTTGGCGGTCAAGGCGGAGCGGGGGGTCGAGTTCTACCAGGAGATCGGAAGGCTGGGCGGGCAGCGGGTACGCGACCTGATCGCGGCCGGACGCAAGGCGACCCAGCGGGCGGGACGGCGCGGAAGCGCCCGGGCGGGCAAGTAAACCAATTGGCTCCTGACAGGGGCGTTGCAAGGGAGGGCGGGGGGATGGCGGACGACAATACAGGCAAGAAGAAGGGCTCGATGAGCGTCAGCGAGGCCGGCCGCAAGGGTGGGCAGACGGTGCGCGACAAGTACGGGCACTCCTTCTACGAGGAGATTGGCCGCAAGGGCGGCGAGACGGTGAAGGCGGAGCGCGGGCGCGCCTTCTACGAGGCGATCGGCAAGAAGGGCGGCGACACGGTCAAGGCAGAGCGTGGCGCCGGCTTCTACGAGGCGATCGGCAAGAAGGGCGGCGAGGCGGTGAAGGCGGAGCGCGGCACTCCTTTCTACGAGGAGATCGGCAAGAAGGGCGGCCACCGCGTTCGCACCCTCATCGAAGAGGGCAAGAAGGCGGCGGCGGATGCTGCGCGCGCCGAGGAAGACAGGACACCGGCGCCGGGCGGCGAAGTCGTGCCCGAGCCGGCGGCCGAATGACCGCGGGAGATACCTGAATGATCAAGACCCGCGGGAGCGCGAAGGGCGGCATGACGGTCTCGGAGGCCGGCAGGAAAGGCGGCGTCCGCGTCCGCGACGAGCGAGGCGTGGAGTTCTACCAGGAGATCGGCCGCAAGGGTGGTGAGCTCGGAGGACGAAAGGGCGGCGAGGCCGTCCGCGACAAGTACGGTCCCTCGTTCTACGAGGAGATTGGGCGGAAGGGCGGTCAAAAGGTCAGAGAGCTCATCGAGCAGGGCAAGAAGCGCATTCTTTGATGCGCCTCTTGGAAAGTCACTGAAGGAGCCAAAGGCGGAGGGGAGGGGGGTTCCTTCCAACCACCGGAGGCAAGGGAAATGGCGGATGAGAAGAAGGGCGGAATGACCGTGGCCGAGGCCGGGCGCAAGGGCGGAGTGAAGGTTGCCCAGGAGCGCGGCCGTGCGTTCTACGAGCAGATCGGACGCAAGGGTGGCGAGACGGTGAAGGCGGAGCGCGGGCATGAGTTCTACGAGCAGATCGGCAAGAAGGGCGGCGAGTCCGTCCGTGCCGCGCGCGGACCCGAGTTCTACTCGCAGATCGGCCACAAGGGCGGCCAGAAGGTCCGTGAGCTGATCGAGCAGGGAAAAAGGATGGTCCGCGAAGCTGCTGCGAAGAAGGAGAGCGGGTTGGACGAGATGGGGAACCTCAAAGGAAGCCGCCGCGACGAAGATTAGGCCCGGGGCCGCCGCAGGGCGGCTCCTGGGCTGTCTGCTCGAGCAA
>DASRTX010000370.1:0-2310 GCA_035655715.1 Myxococcales bacterium
TTCGCCGCCATGCTCCTCTCGGCGCTGGTCACCTGGGGGGCGGCCGCCAGCCGGCGCATGGCCCTGCAGCGCGCAGTCGTGATCGCGGCTGCCGCGCCGGCCCGCGAAGGCCCTTCCGACAAGAGCTCCAGCCGCTTCGAAGTGCACGAAGGGACCACCGCCCGCGTGGAGGACGAGGACGGCGGGTTCCGCCGGCTCAAGCTCGCCAACGGCCTGGTGGGCTGGGTGCCCAAGGCGGCGGTGGAGCTGGTGGTCCCGCCGGGCTGGGCCGGCCGCGGCAGGCCCGAATCCTGATCACCACCTGGCCCGGGATCGCACATGAACCTGCTCCCCTTCTTTCTCCTGCTCGCCGCTCCCAAAGATCCCGGGGTCCGGGCCCGCGAAGTGGCGGCGAAGCTGCCCTTTGCGCACCGCGCCTACCTCGAGCTGCGACGTGAGGCTGCCGCCATTCCCGATCCGGCGCTTCGCGCGGCGGTGGAGGCGCAGATGCTGACGCCGTCGCTGCCGCCCGAGGCCTGGGCCTACGCACACCTCGAGGAGGCGCGAAGGCTACTGGGAGAGCCGGAGCTGAAGCTCCCGCCGCCCCGCAAGGGCGACTTCCTCGCCGCGCCCGGCGGGCCCTGCGAAGACGGCCATCACGGCTACCCCGGCGGGCTCTCGGTGCACTCGCTCACGAACCTGCTCCATGCCCGCGGCCTGGCGGCGACCTACAAGCACGTCTACGGGATCGAGGTCCACGACGACCAGCTCACCGCCGCCGTCATCTGGCACGACTCGCTGAAGGCCGCGACGCTCCCCTTTCGCGCCGACGGATCCTGCGGTCCGGAGCCGAGGATCGCAGGCACGGCGGCCCACCACGTCCTCGGGCTGGCCGCCGGAATCCTGCGCCACCTGCCCTCCGATCTGCTCTATGTGATCGCGGCGGCGCACAGCCCGGATCCAAAGCTCATCTGCGATTGGCTCGCCGCCGCTTCCGTCATCGCCAACGGCGAGAAGATGACCTGCCCTGCGCGACAGACGGTGGAGGCGTTCATCGACCACTTCGCCGACGCCGACTACGCGCTCACCGGCCTCTCCTGGACGCGATACACCAGCCAGGCGCCCAAGGGCTGGGCCCGCTACGAGGCGCTGGTCCAGGACGGCAACGACCTGCTGCTCTTCAGTCGCTCGCCTTGACGCCGCGGCGGGGGCACAGCTCCCGCACCACGCAGCGCGAGCAGTGCGGCATGCGCGCCTCGCAGGTCCTGCGGCCGTGCCAGATGAGGAGCTGGTGCGCGCGGCCCCAGCGCTCCTCGGGCAAGAGCTGGGTCAGCTGGTCCTCCACCTTGCGCGGGTCCTCTTCTCGCGTCAGCCCGAGCCGCCGCGAGACGCGGCCCACGTGCGTGTCCACCGGCAGCGCGGGCGTGCCGAAGGCGTGGTTCGCCACCACGCCGGCGGTCTTCCATCCCACGCCGGGCAGCTCGCAAAGCTCCTCGCGCTTGCGGGGGATGTGCCCGCCGTGGTCGCGGGCGATGCGCGTCATCGTCTCGTGGAGGTTCCTGGCCTTGCCCCGCCAGAGACCCACGCGCTTGATCTGCTCGCCGAGGATCTCGGGCGTGCTCTTGGCGTACTGGGCGGCGGTCGGGTAGCGGGCGAACAGGGCCGGCGTGACCGTGTTCACCACCGCGTCGGTGCACTGGGCCGAGAGCATCACCGAGACCAGCAATTCCAAATCTGTGCGGTAGTCCAGGGCGATCTTCGCCTCCGGCATCGCCTTCTCCAGCCTGTCCACGATCCGCCCGAACCGCTTCGAGCGCTCAGCTTTCGATTCGCGCGCCACGGCTGCGGGATTATCATGCGCGGCCACCATGAACGTCATCGACCTGAGGAGCGATACCGTCACCCGCCCCACCCCCGGCATGCGCAAGGCCATGGCCGCGGCCGAGGTGGGCGACGACGTGTACGGCGAGGATCCCACCGTCAATGCGCTGGAGGCGCGCATTGCCGCCATGCTGGGCAAGGAAGCGGCCGTCTGGGTGCCTACCGGCACGATGGCGAACCAGATCGCCATCGGCTCGCTCTGCGGCATGGGCGACGAGATCATCTGCGACCGCAACTGCCACGTGGTCAACTACGAGGGAGGCGCCATCTCCGCGCTCTGGGGCGCGCAGAGCCTGGTGGTGGACGGGACGCGAGGCATCTTCACGCCCGAGGCGGTCAAGGCGGTGCTGCGCGCAAGCCAGGGCGATCACGATCCGCGCCAGAAGGCCGTCGCCCTGGAGAACACGCACAACCGCGGAGGCGGCAGCATCTGGCCGCTCGCGCAGTTGA
>DASRTX010000371.1:0-5196 GCA_035655715.1 Myxococcales bacterium
AGAAGATGAACCCGGAGGACGAGCGCTTCGACGCCAAGGTCAAGGTGCTGATGGAGAGCGTGCGCCATCACGTGGAAGAGGAGCAGGACGAGCTCTTCCCCAAAGTGCGCAGGCTGCTCGGGCAGAAGATCCTCCAGGAGCTGGGCGCGAGGATGGAGAAGGCCAAGAAGCTGGCGCCGACGCGCCCGCACCCGCGCGCGCCGGACCAGCCGCCCGGGAACATGGTGGCGGGGACCATGGCGGCGGTGATGGATCGGGCGAAGGACCTGGCGCGCGACTCGCTCGAGAAGGTGTCGCGACGACGCGGGACCGACGCCTAGAAGTTTCGGGGACACCTTACGACGAACTACGTATGGTGTCCCCGAATCTCAGGCCTTCTTCTTGAAGCTCCATTCGACCGCGAACTCCGCGACCTGCGCTCCGTCGCGCTGCGTCCCGACAGACTTCGCCGTGAAGACGACGGGCTCCCCGCCCTTCGCCGCCCTGTCGATGGCCTCGCGCATCCCCGCTCCGTCCGAGAAGACGAAGCTCGCCTTCGAGGTGGCCTTCTTGGTGAACTTCGCCGAGATGCCGGTGACCAGCGAGGAGATGCGCGCGCCGCTCTGCTCGATGAACCAGAGCGCGGGCGCCCCCGTGGACATCTCCGCCGCCATCGCCTGCGCCGCGAAGTAGGTGGAGCCGAAGGGGTTCTGCGTCTTCCATCCCGCAGGCAGGGTCACCTCCGCGCCGCTCTCGTCGAGGCGCATGACTCGGAGACCGGCGAAGGCTGCCAGCGGCAGGCGGCTCCAGAGCAGCGCGCGGATGCCCAGCGGGTTGGTGAAGACGTTCCGGTAGAAGTCGCCGGGCCTCATGTGATCACCTCGTCGAGCGCCGCGTTGACGGCGGCGGGGTCGTCCAGCATCAGCCAATGCGAGACGCCGGGAATGGTCCGGCGCTGCACGCCGGGGAAGTTGTACGGCATGTAGGGATTGTCCGTCCCCAGTGCGTCGATGGCGTGCCTGGGCCCGGCAAAGCGCGAGAGGATCTCCGCTCCGGGAATCTCCGCCATCGAGGCTCGCAGCGCCGCGAAGGCGGGCACGTCCATCCGCGCCACCGCCTCCAGCACGTTGCGGCGGGTGTCGGGCTTCGCCACGGGCCCGAGCATCTCGCCGAACCATTCTTGAAGTCTCTCCGCCGTGGCACCCTGATCGTGCTTGCGGAACCAGTCCTTCATCTCCTGCGGCGCCGAGGTGTAGTCCCCGACCGCGTCCAGGTAGACCAGGCCGAGCAGCCGGGAGGAAAAGCGGCCCGCGTACTCGGAGAGGACCGCGCCGGCCAGGCTGTGGCCCACCAGCCAGAACTTCTGCAGCACGGTGCGGGTGGCCACTCCGTTCAGGTCCTCGGCCAGCGCCGCGATGCTGTACTCCTGCGCACGGGGCGACTTGCCGTGCCCGCGCGCGTCGAAGGCGATCACCCGGTGCTTCTTGCGCAGGTGGTCGATCTGCGCGCTCCAGACGGTGGTATCGCAGCCGAGGCCGTGGTGGAGCACCACCGCCGGACCCGTTCCGCCCGTGTCCTCGATGTGCAGGTTCATCGGTCGCGCTCCCAGGGCCGCGGCGGCGCCTTCAGCTTGCCCAGATTGGACTCCCGCTGCGCGTCCAGCGTGCGGCGCTCGTCGAGCGGCAAGGGTGTGGGAACGCGCCGCAGCGAGGAGAGCAGCTGCACCCGCGCCACTCCCTCCAGCATCTCCATCTTGTCGCAGCCGTCGAAGAGCGCGCGGTGTCCGAATCCCATCGCCAGCGCGCCGTGGCGCTCCATCAATACGCAGTCGGCGCGCCGCAGCTCTGGCCGCACCGCCTCGGCCACCCGCTCGGTGCCCGGCGTCGCGTAGCGCGCGGTCGGCACCTCGCCCAGGGCAGTGATCGCCTCCGGCATGCAGGGCACCAGCTCCTCGCCGGCCAGCGTGAGCGCGACGGCATGCGGGGGATGGGCGTGGACCACCGCCAGGCAGTCTTCCCGCTCCTCGTAGCAGGCGAGATGGAGGAGCAGCTCCGACGAGGGCCGGCGCAGCTCGTGCAGCGACGTGCCGGAGAGGTCGGTGACCACCAGCTGGTCCTCGGAGAGAAACCCCTTGTTGACGCCCGCCGGCGTGCAGAGCAGCCGCCGCGGTCCCAGCCGGCAGGAGAGGTTTCCTTCGCCGCCGTTGATCAGCTGGCGCGCGTACAGCCTGCGGCCCACCTCGACCATGGCAAGGCGCGCCGCGCGCTCGGAGGGAAACTCGAGGGTCACGCTGCGTCAGTACACCAAGCCGCCGGCTGCAGGAAGCTCGCCTTGCGGCGTCAACCCAAGAGGCGCGCCGCGAGGAGGTCCTGCACGTCGAGCAGGCCCACCGGCCGCCCGTCCGCGTCCACCACCGGAAGCTGATCCACCTGCGTGTGGCGCAGCATCTCCGCCGCGGTCTGCGCCAGGTCGTCCGCGCCGACCGTTCGCGGGCTCTTCCCCATCACCGACGACACCGCCCTGCTGAAGTCCACCTCGCCCACCTGCACCAGCCGGCGCAGGTCGCCGTCGGTGAAGATGCCCACCAGCTTGCCCTGGGCGTCCACCACGCTGGCCGCGCCCGGGCGGCCCTCGGTGCGCGTCATCACCGCCGCGGTCTCGCGCAGCGACGCGTTGGAGGGCACGGTCGGATTGCGCTCGCCGGTGCGCATCACGTCGCGCACGCGCAGGAGCTGCCGGCCGAGCGCGCCGCCCGGATGCAGCGAGGCGAACTGCTCGGGCGAGAAGCCGCGGCGGTGCTGCACGGCCATCGCCAGCGCGTCTCCCATGGCCAGGAGCGCCACGGTCGAGGCGGTGGGCGCCAGCCCCAGGGGACAGGCCTCCGGCACGGGGCCTATCTCCAGCACCACGTCGGCCTGGTCGGCCAGCGAGTTCCGCGGTCCCGAGGTCATCGCGAGGATGGGTGCTCCCAGCCTGCGGATGGAGGGCAACAGGCGCAGGATCTCGTCGGTCTCGCCGCTGTTGGAGAGCGCCAGCACCAGATCGCCCGGCACCAGCCGGCCGAGGTCGCCGTGCAGTGCCTCGGCGGGATGCAGATACAGCGAAGGTGTCCCGGTGGAAGCGAAAGTGGCCGAGATCTTCTGCGCGATGAACCCCGGCTTGCCCATCCCCGTGACCACCACGCGGCCCGGGCAGGCCAGCACCATGGCCACGGCGCGCGCGAAGTGGCCGTTGAGGCGGCCGCCCAGCTGCGCAACCGCGTCCGCTTCCGCGCGGATGACTTCCCGCGCGTAGTCCACGATGTCCTGCTTGGGGGCCGTCTCCGGGACGCTGCTCAGTTGTCTGCGGGTCGCCATTGCCTTGATCGCGCGCGGTCAGTACCACGTCCGGGACGCCGCGTCATCCCGAGCATCGCTTGGGAAACAACTCTTGACGCGCCGCGCCCGAGGACCTATCTGAATGAGCCCTCATTCAGCCGGGGGAACGGCACGCGAGAAGGGACCCGGCAGCCGCGGAGATCGGCCACGTTGCAGGCGCGCGAGAACAGGTCGAACGGCAAGCGCGGGCGCATCCTCGACGCCGCCGTGAAGGTCTTCGCTGAGCGCGGATTTCACGCCGCCACGGTGGCTGGGATCGCCCGCGAAGCGGGCGTCGCCGACGGCACCATCTATCTGTATTTCAAGAGCAAGGACGACCTCTTGCTGCGGCTCTTCGACGAGAAGATGACCGAGCTGACCGCGGAGGCCAAGGCGGAGGTGGCGGGACCGCGCACCGCGCCCGACAGGCTGCGACGCTTCATCCAGCTCCACCTTTCGCTGGTGGAGCGCAACCCCGATCTCGCCTCGGTCCTCATCGTGGAGCTGCGGCAAAGCGCGCAGTTCCTCAAGGCCGCCGACCGGGCCAAGCTCGCGGCCTACGTCGAGGTGATCGCCGAAGTGGTGAGGGCCGGACAGGAGAGCGGCGAGCTCGACGCCGCCATCTCGCCGGGAACGGTGAAGAGGGCCATCTTCGGCGCGCTCGACGAGCTGGCGCTGGCGTGGCTCCTGAGCGGCCGCAAGGGATCGCTGAAGAAGACCGCGGCGGAGGCCGCGGAGTGGCTGGTGCGCGGGCTCTTGCCCGCAAATGGAGGCAAGTCTTGAAGATTCTCGTCACCGTCAAACGGGTCGAGGACTACGAGTCCAAGATCAAGGTCAGGCCGGACAACAGCTGGATCGTCACCGAGGGCGTCAACTACCGCGCCAACCCGTTCGACGAGATCGCGGTGGAGGAGGCGCTGCGGCTGCGCGACTCCAACGCTCCGTCGGAGGTGGTGGCGGTGAGCGTGGGCAGCGCCGCGGCGCAGGCGGAGATCCGCTCGGCCCTGGCCATGGGCGCGGACCGCGGCATCCTGGTCAAGCACGACGCCTTCGTCGATTCGGACGGCGTGGCGCGCCTGCTCAAGGCCGTGATCGAGAAGGAGAAGCCCGACGTCGTCCTGATGGGCAAGCAGGCCGTGGACGTGGACGACAACGTGGTGGGCCAGCTCCTCGCCGAGTACCTGGGCTGGGGCCAGGCCACCTTCGCCTCGAAGAAGGAGTCCTTGGAGAGCCCCGAGGAGAAGGCGAAGAAGCCCGGCCTGCGGCTCGGCGGCGACAAGAAGACCATGCAGGTGGTGCGCGAGGTAGACGGCGGCGTGGAGACGCTGGAACTCCAGCTCCCCGCCATCGTCACCGTCGATCTGCGGCTCAACGTCCCCCGCTACGCGAGCCTGCCCAACATCATGAAGGCGAAGAAGAAGCCCATCGAGGAGCTGCAGCCGCAGGCGCTCGGAGTCGACCCCACGCCCAAAGTGAAAGTGGTGCGGGTGGAGGCGCCGCCCGCGCGCGCGGCGGGTGTGAAGGTTCCGGACGTGGCGACGCTGGTGAAGAAGCTCCACGAAGAAGCGAAGGTGGTCTGAAATGGCGACAATTCTGGTGGTCGCGGAGCAGTCCCACGGACATCTGAAGAAGGCGACGTTGAACGCGCTGACGGCGGCGCAGCAGCTTGCGCAGAAAAATGGCGGCACCATCCAGGGCGTGGCCATCGGCGCGGGCGCGCAGCAGGCGGCGCAGGAGCTGGCGGCCTACGTCGGCACCGTCTACGCGGTGGAGGGCGCGGGCTTCGAGCACGCCATCGCCGAGACGCATTCGGCCGCCGCGGCCGAGGCCGCCAAAAAGGCCTCGGCCACCGACGTAATCA
>DASRTX010000372.1:0-16835 GCA_035655715.1 Myxococcales bacterium
CTCCGGCTCTTCGCCGTGGTGGATCCCCGCGCCCGCCAGCCACAGGCCGTCGTCTTCACGGCAGGCGCCGGCCGGGCCGCGCGTGCGATCGACGCGGCAATCGTGCGCGCAGAGATCGCAGCTCGCATAGTGGACGCGCGCCTCCGCGGCTCGCGTACGCAGCTCGGGCGGCGAGAGCCTCAAACCGGCCTCACCTGCCCGCGAGGCACGACCAGGAGCGCGCCGCCCGAGATGCAGAGGTCCTGCCCGATGCAGTGCGAGGAGGCGTCGCTGGCCAGCCAGAGCGCGGCGTTGACCACGTCGTCCACCTCTGCCACGCGCTTGTTGGGCAGCGTGGGCACGAGCAAAGGGCCAATGCGCTTGAGCGACTCCTCCGCCATCGGCGTACGCACCCAGCCCGGAGAGACGAGATTGACGCGCACCCTGGGCGCCAGCTCCACCGCCAGGGACATCATCATCGACTGCACGGCGCCCTTGGAGGCGGCGTAGTGCGAGTGCCCGGGCTCGCCGCGCTGTCCCGCGGTGCTGCCGATGAAGACGACGTTGCGCAGGCCGGCCGGGAGAAGCTCCCGCACCAGGTAGAAGGCGGAGAAGACGTTGACGCGGAACATCTCCTCCAGCGTCTCCGCCTTCAGGCTGGCGATGGGGCCGGCGTTGTAGATGCCAGCCGAGTGCACCAGCACTTCCACGCTCCCGAGCTGCTGGCGCGCCGACCGCGCCGCCGCGGCGCAGCCCGCCTCGCTGCCCAGGTCCGCCTGGACGGGCGCGGTGTTCCGCGGCGGCTGCTGGGTGCGGTGCTGCGCTGCCACGCGGGCGCCCTGTGCGAGCAGCTCCTCCGCGATGCCGCGCCCGATGCCGCTGGACGCGCCGGTCACCAGCGCGGTCCTTTCTTTCAAGTCCGGGTAGGTCGGAAACATTGCTCATTCTTGGCACACATGGTCGAGTGAGGCGAAGTGCTCGCCGCGCTGGTCATCTTCGTCGCGACGTATCTCTTCCTCGCCGGAACCGAGCTGCCCTTCCTCAAGCTGGACCGCCCCGGCGGGGCGGTGGCGGGCGCCGTGGCCATGGTCGCCTTCGGCGTGCTCACGCCGGCGCAGGTGTACCGCGAGGCCATCTCCTGGGACACGCTGGTCCTGCTCCTGGGGATGATGGTGATCAGCAGCGTGATGGCGCGCGCCGCCATCTTCCGCTGGATCTCCTGGTTCGCGCTGCGACGCGCCCACGGGCCGCGCGCGCTCTTGGCAGTGCTGGTGCTGGTGGCCGGCGTGCTCTCGGCGCTCCTGGTCAACGACACGGTCTGCGTGATGTGCACGCCGCTGGTGCTCGCGCTGGTGGAGGCCGCCGCGCTGCCGGCGCTGCCTTTCCTGATGGCGCTGGCCTTCGCCTCCAACGCCGGGTCGATGGCCACGCTCACAGGCAACCCGCAGAACATGCTGATCGGCACGCTCAGCGGGATCTCCTACGCCAGCTTCGCCGGCGCGCTGCTCCTTCCCGCCGTGCTCTCGCTGGCCACCGTACTGGCGGTGCTGCTGGTGGTGTTCCGGCGCGAGCTGGCCTGGAGGCGGCTGGCCATCGACGTCAAGGCGCCGCCGCTGGACCGCGGCCTGGCGCTGCTCTGCGGCGCCGCCCTGGTCTTCGTGGTGGCGGGCTTCCTCCTCGGCTACAGCCTGGCCTGGACCGCGATGACGGGCGCGGCCCTGCTGCTCGTGCTCTCGCGCCAGTCGCCCAAGGAGATGTTCGCGCAGGTGGACGGCACGCTCCTGCTCTTCTTTGCCGGACTCTTCGTGGTCACCCACGGCGTGGCGCAGGCGGGAATCACCGAGCGCATCCATTCCGCCCTGGCCCCGTTCCTCGGCGTTGACGCAACGCAGCAGGCCTTCCGCTTCGGCCTGTTCACAGTGGCCGCCTGCCAGCTGGTCAGCAACGTTCCCTTCGTGCTGCTGGCGGCGCACTGGATCCCGAAGCTGGCAGACCCCCACCTGGGCTGGCTCAGCCTCTCGCTGGTCTCGACCTTGGCGGGAAACCTCACCCCAGTGGCATCGGTGGCCAACCTGATCGTGCTCGAACTAGCCGGATCGAAAGGCAAAATTCCCTTCCTGCGCTTCCTCTGGATCGGGGCGCTGTGCACCTTCCTCCCACTCGCCCTGGGGCTCGCCTGCCTGCTGATGGAGCGCCGGGTTTTTTAACGTGAAATACTGGCGGTCTGACGGCCGTAAAGCTTCCGTGGACACGGCCCTCTCGCTTCCCTTGCCCTTGGCCCCCGCAACCGACCTGGTCCGCGCCGCCTGCCCCGCCGACGAGGCGGAATGGGCGCGCTCCGCGGCCGGCGGTGACAAGGTTGCCTTCGCGCGGCTGGTGGAGAAGCACAAGCAGTCCGTGTACGGCCTCTGCTTCCGCCTGCTGGGCGCCGGCGAGGAAGCGCGCGACGCCGCTCAGGAAGCGTTCGTCCGCGCCTACACCGGCATCCGCGACTTCGACCCGCGCCAGCCCTTCGCGGCGTGGGTGCTGCGCATCGCGCGCAACCACTCCATCGACCTCCTCCGCAGGCGGCGCCCCACGCTGGCGCTTTCGGCTGAGGGCCGGGGCGACGACGGACCCGAGACCGGCGTCGCCCCGGAGCTTCCCGATCACTTCGCCGTCTCCGGCGAGCAGCGCGTGCAGGAGGAGGAGGCGCAGCGCGATCTCGACCTCGCCGTCGCCGGCCTCCCGCCGCGGTATCGTGAAGTGATTGCCCTCTTCCACGTGCAGCACAAGAGCTACGCGGAGATCGCGGCCGCCCTGGGAGTGCCCATGGGCACGGTGATGACCTGGCTGCACCGTGCCCGCAAGGAGCTCAAGGCAAAGCTTTCGGAGCACCTCTCATGAACCACCTCACCGACACCCAGCTGCAGTCGCTGGCCGACGGCACGCTCCGCGGCCCCGAGGGCCTGGCCGCCCGCGAACACTGCGAGGGCTGCGCTGCCTGCGGCGGCGAGCTGACGGTCTACTCGGCGCTGTCGGGCCGGCTCTCGTCGTTGACGGATCCCGAGGTGCCCACCGACTTCACCGCCACCGTGCTGGCGGCGGTGCAGGTGCGCGAGGCGCATCTGGTCACCCGCAAGCACACGCTGCTCGCCGCCATCCCGGCCCTCGCGCTGGCCATCTTCGCCATCGTCGGCTGGGGCCTCTCCACGGCCCTGCACGTCGACAAGCTGATCGAGGGCGTGACGGTGCTGCGCGTGGTCTGGGGCGTGATGGGCCCGGTCTTCGTCGCCACCCGCATCCCGCTGGGCATCGGTGCCTTCCTCTTCCTGGCGGTGGTGCTGACGGCGCTCTCGCGCACGCTCAAGCCCGCCTACGCGCGGCTCTCGGAGTCCTGATCATGATCCGGCTCGCTCTCACGCTGTTGCTCGCCCAGGGCGGGTTCTTCGGCGCGCACCTCGGCTCGCACGGCATCTTCGGCCGCGTGCTCGGCGGGATGGCTGACAAGGTGATCACCGTGCGGATCACCGGCGACGACGAGGAGAGCGGCAGCCAGGAAGACACCGACACGGAAGCGGACCCTGACGCGGATTCCGACGCCGACCTGGAAGTGGTGCCCCCCACGCCGCCGGTGCCTCCAGTCCCACCTGTCCCGCCAGTTCCGCCGAACGCCAAGGACTTCAATTTCCACTTCGACTCCGGCAGCTCGCGGAATCTGCCGCCCTTCACCGAGAAGGCCCGGGCCGTTCCCACCGCCGAGCTGCTGCACCGCATCGCGCAGACTGCCGGCTGGAGCATGACCCTGGTGGGCGCGCCCAAGGAGCGCGTCGACATCGACGTGAAGGATGTGGACCCGCGCGAGGCGCTGCGCGACGTGCTGAAGAAGAGCGGCGCCATGGCGGTGCTGAAGAGCGACAAGCTGGTTGTGGTGGCCACGCCCGACGCGCAGGGAGCGGCGGGCATGCTGATCGAGAAGAGCTCCTCGTCTTCGCGCCACCTGCGCACCGGCGACCACCGCGGCATCGTCAAGGGCAAGCGCAGCGGGCGCGACGTGGTCCACGTCTTCCAGGGCGACATCGCCGTGCACCAGGGAGAGGTCGTTCAGGGCGACGTGGTCTGCGTCGGCTGCTCCATCGAGTTGGAGCCGGGCGCCGTGGTCCAGGGCGATGCCGTGGCGGTCGGCGGCAGCGTGGAGGTGAGCCGCGGCGCGCTGGTGATGGGCCAGGCCGTCGCCGTGCTGGGCAAGGTGCAGGTGGACCGCGGCGGGCAGGTGGTCGGAGAGCGCGTGCACGTCGGCCCCGGCAACCTCATGCCCGGCTCTTCGCGGCGCTCGCGCGGATGGTTCGGCGGCCTGGGCATGTTCGGGTTCTTCCCCACCATCGCCCTGTTCGCGCTCACCTACCTGCTGGGCCTGCTGATGCTGCGGATGTGGCCGGAGCGCGTGCGCAACGTGGGCTTCGCCATGTTCGAGAACCCGGTGCGCAGCTTCACGGTGGGATTCCTCTGCTGGCTGCTCCTGCTGCCGCTGGTGGTGCTGCTGGCCATCTCGCTGGTGGGCATCCCGCTGATCCCTCTGCTTCCCATCATCATCTTCCTCAGCATCGTGGTCGGCCTCTCGTCCTTCGCGCTGCGCGTCGGGGAAGCGCTGCCTGCCGGGCCCGGTCAGCGGTTCGTGCCGCCGGCCGCGCTGGGCATGGGCATGGCGGTGTTGCTGCTGGTGGCCTTCGTGCCCTGGCTGGGCATCTCCATCATGGCGCTCTTGCAGTTCTTTGCCCTGGGCGCCTCGGTCAGCTCCCGTTTCGGCCGCGCCCTCCCCCCGCACGCCGCGTAGGCAAACCTGAAAGCGGTTGTTGTTTCCGCGGCCGGGAATTCGCGTATCCTGCGCTGTGTGCGATCGGGCATTTTTGTCGTATTGGTGCTCGCCGGGTGCCGCGAGAAGGCGCCGGCCCCTGTCGCCACGCCGCCCGCACCCGCACCTGCCTTGCAGCCCACCGCGGGACGCAGCGACGCCGCCTGCGCCGCCCCCTTCGAGGCGGCGGGCGCGCGCGAGAAGCTCCGGGCGGCCAAGGGCGAGCTGCGCATCGGCGTGATGGCGGGCCTCAAGGACGCCGACGACGACAACGTCGCCTTCCTCAAGCGCGTCGTCGCCGAGCTGCAGCAGCGCGGCGCGGAGGTGCTCCTCGCCGACGGCGATCTGGGCGACAACTCCGATGAGCAGGAGACCCTGCTCGGCGTGCTCACCGACAGCGGGTTGCCGGTGATCGCCGCCGCAGGCAATCGGGAGGTGCGCTCCGATCTCGACGCGGCCGAGGCCGAGCTGCGCAAGAAGGGCGCGCGCATCGTCGATCTCTCGCATGTGCGGCTGGTGGAGTTGGGGGATGCCTCGGTGGTGGGTCTGCCCGGAGCGTTCGAGCGGCGGCAGATCCACGCCGACGGAGCCTGCGTCTACGTGCAGAAGGACGTCGACGCGGTGGCCAACGCGCTGGACCGCGCTCCGCCGCCGGTGCTGCTGGTGGCGGCGGTGCCGCCGCGCGGACAGGACGCCAACGCGCTGGACGCGAGCGAGGGGCAGAACGTGGGAGACCCCCGGCTGGTTCCGCTCTTGCGCAAGGCCCCCTTCGGCGTCTTCGGCCAGGTCTGGGAGGCGGGCGGCCGTGCGGTGGACGGCGCAGGAGCCAGGGTGGCGCCGGCCGTACCGTCGGACCGGCTGTACCTCAATCCGGGCGCCGCCGACCACACGCCCTGGCCGATGTCCGACGGCAGGACGGTGGCGGGGCAGGCAGCGCTCTTGACCATTCGCGGGCGCAAGGCGTCGTGGGAGCCGGTGCGGCCCGCGGAGGAGAAGAAATGAGCCGCAAGCTCGGCGAGGTGCTCATCTCCCACGGCGTCATCGACGACGAGAAGCTCCTCGCCGCGCTCAGCGATCAGCGCGCCTTCGGCGGCAAGCTGGGCCGCACCCTGGTGGACCTGGGCTACGTCACCGAGGACCAGCTGATGCGCGCCCTCTCCGAGCAGCTGGGGCTGGACACCGTGGACCTCGACACCGCCGACGTGCAAGCAGAGGCGCTGCGCTGCCTGCCGGTGGACGCCTGCGAGCGCTACGGCGTCTTCCCGGTGCGGCTGGACAAGGCGCAGCGCCTGCTCTGGGTAGCCACGGCGGAGCCGGATCGCCAGACGCTGCAGGAGGTGGCGCAGATCTGCCACCACACGCTGGAGCCGGTGCTGGCGTCGATGAGCAGCATCGACCGCGCAGTGCGGCAGCACTACTTCGGCGAGCGGCTGCTGGTGGGGAAGCCGCGGCTGGGAGAGCCCATGGGCGCCATCCCAGACATCCCGCTGGCCGCACCGGCCGCCCGCTCCGTCCCCAACCGCTCCGAAGAGGCCGGGTTTCCCGAGGCGGTGACCGAGTCGGATCCACACGTGATCGGCACCATCGTGCCCGAGAACGTCACGCCGGATGCGGTGCAGGAGCTCAGGACCCTGCTGGTCCGCCTGGAGAAGACCGTCAACGCGCAGAGCCGCGCCTTCCGCGCGCTGGTGGAGTTGCTGCAAGACAAGGGCATCGTCCGGCGGGGTGAGTTGGGGCAGCGGGCGGCGAGGAAGTAGGCCTCACGCCTCCACAGCCCGCTCGGTTGCGCGAGGCACGTCTGGTAGACTTTCAGCCCAATGCGAAACCTCGCTTTCATTCCCGGTATTGTCGCCATTGCTGCATGCGCGCCGGCCAGTCGAGATACGGTCCGGACGGCGCCGTCGTCCGCCTCCTGGGAGGAATTCCGGAGCACACACTTCGTCGTCGACGTGGCGCGACGGGATCGCGACCCGGCCCGTCTGGTCGGGACCTTCGAGGAGCTGCACGCCGCCGTCCTCGCCGCGCTCGTTTCGGAGCCGGTGGAGATCTCCGGCCGTGTGCGGGTGGTGGTCCTTTCCTCTCGCCGCGAATTGCGCCAATTCACCGGGGCGGATGACGTCGTCGGTCTCTTCTGGGTCTCGCGCCTCGGCGAGCCCACCATCCTGCTCGCGGCAGAGGACCTCGACGACATTCCCCAGATCATCGCACACGAGCTGACACACTATCTCTCGCGATACCTTTTCCCGCAGCAACCATTCTGGTTTGCCGAGGGCCTGGCTCAATTCGTGGAGGGGGTGGCCAAGCGCGACGGCGACGGCCGGCGCTGGGCGGGCGCAGATCCCACCGACGGATGGGTGGCCGGCGCCATCAAGCTGACGCCGGTAGAGGACCTCGTGACGAGGACCTTCATCGGCTGGTTCGACGATCCTTACCTGACGAGCTGGATCCTCTATCGCTTCCTCTGGAACGAACGCAGCTCTCAGCTCAGCCGCTATCAGCGCGCCCTCTCCGAAGGCCAGGCGCCAGATGATGCGTGGCGCTCCGCGTTCCCCGAGTGGAACATTGCCACCGGCACCATCCGCCTCCTCAACAACGACCTCGTCCAGCACCAGCGCTCCGGTCGCGGGCTGCGGTGGGAGGTGAAGGTGCCGGAGGTCGATCGGACGTTCACCGCCGCGGCGGGTTCTGCCGCCAGCGTGCAGATGGTTCTTCTCGAGCCTCGGCTCCGTACGACCAATCGGCTGCTCACCCCTCGCGTCCGGCGCGAAACGGCCGAGTTGGTGCTGCGGGAGGACCCGACCAACCCCGAGGCCACCGCTGAGCTGGCCGCCGTCGCGGGCACTCCGCTCCTCCCCCAACTGCGGGCGGTGGCGGCGGCGCGTCCCAACGACGGGCGCGCCTGGTTCCTGCTCGGGCGCGAAGAAACGGATCCGGCACGGCGCGAGGCAGCCTTGCGCCATGCCGTCGAGCACTGGCCCGATGGCGCGCTAGCTCACGCCGCCCTCGCCTTCCAGCTCGCATCCACCGGCCGGGCGCGCGAAGGGCTGCCGATCGCGAACCGGGCCGTGGACCTGGCGCCCTGGAGCGCGGATGCCGTCGCGGCGCTGGCGAAGGTGGCCCTCGAGCTGGGCAAGTGTGCGGAGGCGGTGCTTCTACAGTCGAGGGCGGTGGAGATCTCCCACGCTCACGGTGTCGGGTCGGTCGGCTCCGACGTGAAGGAGCTGGGAGTGCAGCTCGCTTCCTACCGGCAACGCTGTACCCCAAGCACCGGCACTTCCCCGCCCGCCGCGTCGTCCGCGGCGCGCTGAGCGGCGGGGCGGGACTTCAGACGAAGCTCATCCCGTCGTGGCCCTCGCCCTGCCCGTGCAGGATGGCCTCGGTGGCGCTCTTGCGGCGCTCGGTCAGCTCCGACACCAGCTCGAGGATCTGCGGGTGCGTCACCACCAGCTCCTGGAAGCTGGCCCGCGGCAGGCGTAACAGGATCGAGTTGCCGTTCGAGGTCACGGTGGCGCTGGCCGGCTGGCGGGTGAGCAGCGACATCTCGCCGAAGATCTCGCCCTCTCTCAGCCGCGCCAGCTCGATGTCCCTGCGGTCCTTGCGCGCCGAGACCTGCACCGATCCGTGCATCACCACGTAGAGGCCGTCGGAGATGAGGCCCTCGCCGATGAGCACCTCGCCCGGCGCGGCCTGCTTCATGCGGAACTTCTCCACGATCAGCTTGCGCTCGCCGGGATCGAAGTCCTTGAAGAGCGGCGAGATGGCCATCACGTTGTTGAGCAGGCGCAGGCGGTAGAAGTTCTTCAGCGAGCTGATCACTTGAGGGTACTTGGTGGCCAGCTGCCGCAGCACCACGTCGGTGACTTCGAGGATCTCGGTGTCCTCCTCGGCGGCGACGTTGGCGGTGCGCGGCGCGCCCGAGAGCAACGCCATCTCGCCGAAGAACGCGCCCTCCCCCAGGTGCGCCAGCGTCAGCTCGCCGCCGTCCGCCCCCTGCTTGAAGATGCGGACCTTGCCCTCGACGATGATGAAGAAGCTGCGGCCCGGATCGCCCTCGCGGATGATCAGCTCGCCCGCCGCGTGGCGGTGGTAGCCGAGCTTGTTCACCAGCTCGACGAAGGCGTCCTGCGAGAGGTCGTCGAAGAGCGGCACCTTCTTGAGCGGCACCTTCTTCGCGGCCTGACCTGCCGGCGACACCCGGTCGAAGGCCGCGTCGAGATCCTCTTCCTCCGGTTCGGCCTGCACCTCCGCGGGCTCGAGGATTTCGTCCTCGGCGGTGAGGATCTCCACATCCTCCTCGCCGCGGTCGGCGAGCAAATCGGCGATGGGATGCGACTCGGCCGGCATCACCGGCATCGCGTAGGTGTTCTCGTAGAGCCCCACCAGCGCCTCGTCGTGGGGCGAGGCGATCAGGTCCTCCGCCTGCGGCGTGAGGATGGCCTCGTCCGGCAGCTGCTCGGAGGACTCCGGCGGCACGATGGGATCGAGATCCAGCTCGATCTCGCGCCGGGCAGGCGGCGGCGGAGCGATGACGTTTTTCGCCGGCGGAGGCGCCGGAGTCCGGATCGGCGCGGTTCTGATGTCCAGCTCCAGCTCGCCGCCGAACTCGATGCTGGACGACGTCGGCACGGCCGCGTGCGACGGCGTCGTCCTGCCCGCCGAGTGGCGATCGTCCAGCTCCAGCGGCGCGTCCTCGTCCACGGCAGGGGTCGACTGCTGCACTGCCGTCCCGCTCCGGGCCGGCGCCGGCTCGATGGCGCCGCCGGCAGGCGCGGTCCCGGGCCTGGACTTCAGCCCGGCGCTCTCCAGCGTGACCTTGCCCATGCGGCGCTCGTTCATCTCGCCGAGCTGCCGCTGGGCGTCGGCGTTGCGCGGGTCGATCTCGAGGACGATCTTGACCGCGGCGATGGCCTTGATCAGCTGGCCCTCGTCGGCGAAGAACTTCGCCGCGTGCTGGTAGGCGGCGATGGCCCGCTGTCCGTCGCCCGAGCGCCGGTACGTGTCTCCCAGCTTGAGCCGGTGCGACATGTCCTTGGGTTCTGCGGCGATCAGTTGCTCCAGGACCTCGGCTGCCTTGTCGAGCTTCGACTTCTTCAGGCAGTCGGCGACCTCGTCCTTGAGCTTGCGGACGTCGACCTGTGGCTTGCGGGCCATCGTGTTCTTTTCTACCCTTCTCTCGGGTCGCTGTCTCGAACCGTGAAGGCGCGATGTGGGTCGGAGTGCGCGCTTATCTCCGCTGCCGTCCCCGACGCGTCCGACCCCCGGCCGGGGGCGGCCCATGGCCATGTCGCCGCGCGGGCAGCGCCACGCGCTGGGGCCGCTCGCGGGCTTCCGCCTTCTTGCCCGCCTGCGACCGCAGATGGTCCACCTCGGCCTTGGTGAGCTCGCGCACCTCGCCGGGGCGCATGCCGGCCACGCCGATGCCGCCGTAATCGGCGCGATAGAGCTTCTGCACCGGCGCGCCGACCGCCTCCATCAGCCGCTTGACCATGTGCTGGCGCCCTTCCGCCACCACCACGCGCACCCAGGTGTTCTTCGGCGTCCGCGAGTGCAGGTCGGCCTCCAGCGCGCGGGCGCGGCCGTCTTCCAGGCGCACGCCCTTGAGCAGCCGCTCGATCTGCTCTTCTTTGGGAATGCCGTGCACCTTGGCGAGATAGGTGCGGCGTACGCCGAAACGCGGGTGCATCATCGAGAAGGCCAGCTCGCCGTCGTTGGTGACGATCAGCGCGCCTTCCACGTCGTAGTCCAGCCGGCCCACCGGGTAGACGCGCTCCGGGATGTGCTCCACGTACGTCTTGATGGTCTGCCGGCCCTCGGGATCGCTGAGCGTGGTGACGCAACCCACCGGCTTGTAGAGCACGTAGTAGACCTTGTCCTGCTCCTCGCGGATGGTGCGGCCGTCCACCTGGATGACGTCCTCCGCCAGGTCGGCCTTGCTCCCCAGCTCGCGCACCACCTTGCCGTTGACGGTGACGTGGCCCGACTCGATCAGCTCCTCCGCTTTCCGGCGGGAAGCGACGCCGGCGTGGGCGAGGATCTTCTGCAAGCGCTCGACCGCCATCACTCGCCTTTCGCGGGCGCCGGCGAGGCGGCGGCGCCCGCGGGCGCCTCCGCGGCGGCCGGCGGCTGGGGAGGGGGCGCCAGCACCGCCGCGGTGGTCTTCGCCGAGGCGTCGGCCTCGTCGATGGCGTCCTCCAACTCCGACAGCGCCGACTCGCTCTCCGCCGTGGCCTGGGCCATGCGCTCCGCGACGGCCGGATCCTGGACCAGTCCGCCGAGTCCGCTGACCCCCGGCGGCGCGGGCGCTTCATCCTCGACGATCTTGCGCGACTCCTCTGAGAGCTCCTGGAACTCGCGCAGCGTGGGCAGCTGCGTGAGGTCGCGCAGGTTGAAGAGCTCGAGGAACTCCTTGCTGGTGCCGTAGAGCAGCGGCCGTCCCGGCTCGTCCTTCTTGCCCAGGATGCGGATCAGCTTGCGCTCGAGCAGCGCCTTGGTGACGGCGCCGCAGTCCACCCCGCGCAGGTCTTCCATCTCGGGCCGGGTGACGGGCTGGCGATAGGCGACGATGGCCAGCGTCTCCAGCGCCGCGCGGGTCAGGCGCATCGGCTTGACCTGGAGCATGCGGCGCACGTAGGCGCCCACTTGCGGCTCGGTGCGCAGCTGCCAGCGCCCGCCCAGGTCCACCAGCACCATCCCCCGCGCGCCCGGCGCGTATTGCTTCTTCAGCTCCGCCAGCGCGGTCTGCAGCAGCTCCCTGGAGAACTGCGTGGTCTCCTCCAGGGCAGGGATGTCCAGCGGCTTCTCGGCGGCGAAGAAGAGCGCCTCCAGGACCTGCACGGCGCGCTCCGGCGTGGCGAAGCGCGCGGCTTCCTTGAGCTGGGACAGCTCGGTGCGCGCCGCCTCCTGCAGCTCGTGCGCGTCGCCAACACCTTCGGCAGGGCCGCCGCTCTCCGCAATGGCTCCGCCTTCGGGGCCCAGCGGCAGCTCCGGCTCGTTCTCAACCCCGGTAGTCAATCCCCGCTCCTTCCGCGGACGCGCCCGAGACCGTCTCCGACCGCCCGATGTAGATCTCCGCGTGCCGCTCCGGTTGGTGCACCTTGATCAGCTTCAGCTTCGCCATCTCCAGCACGGCCAGGAAGGTGGGCACGATGCGGTGGCGGTCGCGATCCCCCAGGTCGGTGAACAAGGAGGTGAAGGTGATGCGCTCGTCGAGCTTCAGGCGATCGGTGATCACCGAGATGCGGTCGCCAATGGAAAGCCGCTCGACGAAGACCTCGTGCGGGATCTCGATCTTGCGCGCCTTCAGCACGCGCGCCATCAGCTCGATGAGGCGGTAGACGGAGAGCTCGGGCGACTTGAAGTAGGCGGCGTCGTCGGGCGCGAGCGGCAGGTCTTCCCTGGCCCGGCGCACGAAGACGTCGCGGCCCAGCTGCGGCAGGCTGCCGATGCGCTGGGCGGCGTCCTTGTACTTCTGGTACTCGAGCAGCCGCCGCACCAGCTCCTCGCGCGGATCGGGACCGGGCTCGCCGCCGTCGGGCGCGTCCGCCGACTGCTCCCGCGGCAGCAGCATGCGCGACTTGATGTGCGCGAGCGTGGCCGCCATCAAGAGGTACTCGCCTGCCAGGTCGATGTTCAGCGCCCGGGCCGCGTCCATGAACTCGAGGTAGCGGTCGGTGACGAAGCTGATGGGGATGTCGAAGATGTCGAGCTTGTGCTCCTGGATCAGCGAGAGCAGCAGATCCAGCGGCCCCGCGAAGACCGGCAGCGCGACGGCGAAGGCGCCATTCTGTGCGGTCTGCGTGTCCACTACGTCAGCTTCACCGCGTCGCGCACCGCGGTCATGGTCTGCTCGGCCACCGCCGTGGCCTTCCGGGTGCCCAGCTGCACCAGCTCGTCGATGCGGCCGGGGTTGCGGTCGAGCTCGGCGCGCGCGGCGCGGTGCTTCTCCAGAGCCGGGACCAGGTTCTCCAGCAGCATCTTCTTGCAGTCCACGCAGCCGATGCCGGCGCTACGGCACTCGCGATCGACCAGCTCCACCCGCTCGGGCGGGCTGTAGGCGCGGTGCAGCCAGTAGATGGGGCAGACCTCGGGATGACCGGGATCGTGCCGCCGCACCCGCGCGGGATCGGTGACGGCCACCATGATGCGCTTGCGCGCAGACTCCGGATCCTCGCCCAGCTCGACGGCGTTGCCGTAGCTCTTGCTCATCTTGCGGCCGTCGAGGCCGAGGATCTTGGGCACGTCGGTGAGGTACGGGTGCGGCTCCACCAGCACGGGCTTGTCGCCGGCGAAGTGGTGGTTGAACTTGCGGACGATCTCACGCGCGAGCTCGAGGTGCGCGACCTGGTCCTGTCCCACCGGCACGCCGTCGGCCCCGTACAGCGCCACGTCGGCCGTCTGCAGCACCGGGTAACCGAGGAACCCGTAGGTGTTGAGGTCCTTCTCCTTGAGCTGCTCCTGCTGCTCCTTGTAGGTGGGCACCCGCTCCAGCCAGCCGAGCGGCGAGATCATGCCCAACAAGAGAAAGAGCTCGGCGTGCTGCTTGATCCGGCTCTGGATGAAGAGCGTGCAGCGCTCGGGATCGAGCCCGGCGGCGATCCAGTCGGCGAACATTTCGCGCTGCGACTCCGCGATCTTCGAGGTGTCCTTGTATTCGCTGGTGAGCGCGTGCCAGTCGGCGGAGAAGTAGAAGCACTCGGCCTTCTTGCTGATCTCGATCCAGTTCTTCACCGCGCCGTGATAGTGGCCGAGGTGGAGGCGCCCGGTGGGGCGCATGCCGGAGACGACTCTTCGGGGTGTCTTCTGCTCTGCCATGGTCGGAGGTCCGGCAGTCTAACCTACCTGGGCACGTACTTGCCGCCTGGTTTCGAATAGACGAAGACGTCCGGCTCCTCGCACTTCGAGGCGCCCTCGACGCAGCGCTGGACGCTGATCTCCTTGGGGACGGTCTTCCCGAACGAAAGCTTCCAGCTGGCGACCAGCTGGCGGCCTTGCGCCTGCGTGGTGGAGTCGTACAGGGGCGACTCGAAGATCTTCTTCAGCTGCCAGCCCTGGGCCTCGTAGATGACCGTCTTCACCGAGCTGGTCCTGCCGCCGGGATCGTCGCACGAGCCGGCCTGGTCGCGCGTCTGCACCACCTTGCGGCCCTTCTGCGTCAGCTCCACCAGGCTGAGGGTGCGCGGCAGCTTGCCGGGGTTCTCGCAGGGCCGGTCGCTGGCGCGCTGATCCACGGAGAGATCCGCGCCCTCCAGCTTGCAGAGCTGTCCCTCCGCGAGCGGCACCAGATCGGCGATGCGCAGCGACTGCGTCTCGTTCTCCTTGTCGCCCTTGCAGGCGCGCGCCCGCACCTGGACCAGCTTGTCCTTTTCGCCGGTGAGGTTGGCCTCGAAGACGTCGACCCCTTCGATCACCGGCTTGTCGGCGCAGTCGGCCTCCGGGCCGGCGTCACCCGGGATGCTCTGGAACCGCAGTGCGCGGACGGCGTACTTCTGCTCGTCGCTGCCCGGCTCCGCCTTGAGCAGCGCCGCCTTCCACTCCTTGAGATCGAGCCGGAGCTTCTGGTCGCCCGGGCAGATGAAGGCGGCGAGCAGGGCCACGGCGGCGATCATGCGCGCGCACCTTAGCCGAAATTCGGGGACACGATACGTCGAATTCCGTATCGTGTCCCCGAATCAGGCGCGCGGGTGTTTCGAGATGACCGCCTTGAGGCGCGCCCCGTCCACGTGCGTGTAGATCTGCGTCGTGGCGATGTCCGCGTGGCCCAGCATGGCCTGGACCGCGCGCAGGTCGGCGCCGCGCTCGAGCAGGTGGGTGGCGAAGCTGTGGCGCAGCGCGTGCGGGTAGACGCGCTGCCGGATGCCGGCGGCGCGCGCGTAGCGGCAGAGCAGCTTCCAGAAACCCTGGCGGGTCATGCGGCCGCCCCGCGGAGTGACGAACAGGTCGGGCGAGCGGCGCGCTCCGAGGAGATCCTGGCGCGGGCCGCAGAGATATGCGGCCAGCGCCTCCCGGGCGCGCTCGCCCACCGGGACGATCCGCTCCTTGCCGCCCTTGCCGCGCACGCCGACGATGCCGGTGCCGGGGTCGACCGCACCCAGCGGCAGCGCCACCAGCTCGGAGACGCGCAGGCCGCTGGCGTAGAGCACCTCCAGCATGGCCCTGTCGCGGACGCCGGCGCTGGTGCGGGCATCGGGCCGGGCCAGCAGGCGATCGACGTCGTTCACGCCGAGGAAGTTGGGCAGGGGGCGCGAGCCGCGGGTCGTGCCCACGCCCTCCGACGGATCCAGCGGCGCGATCCCCTCCGCGCTGGCGAACTTGTGCAGCCCGCGCACCGCCGCCAGGTGCCGCGCCTGCGAGGCTCGCGAGAGCCCGCGGATCTGCAGGGCGCCCAGGTGCTGCAGGATGGTGGGCTCGGTCACCTCGGAGAGCCGGCCGATTCCCAGCTGCCGCAGCCACTCGCAGTACTCGCGCAGGTCGCGCGCGTAGGCCTCCAGCGTCGCCTGCAAGAGGCCCCGCTCCACGCGCAGGTGCGCGAGGTAGAGATCCTGCGCCTCGTCGAGCGGCGAGGGTGCCGACTCCGCCTGGATCACGCGATCACCCCCTCGATGCGCCCCTTCCCTTCGCGCAGCACCACCGGCGAAGGGCCGGTGAGGTCGAGCACGGTGGAAGGCTGGTTGAGGATCACGCCGCCGTCGAGGACGAGGTCGATGCCATGGCCCAGGTGCTGCTGGATGTCCGCTGCGTCGATCAGCGGCTCCTCTCCGGGCAGCGACGCGCTGGTGGTGGCGAGCGGCCGCCCCAGCGCCTTGACCAGCGCGATGGCCACCGGCGCGTCCGGAACCCGCACCCCGACCTGGCGCTGCCGCGTCAGCGAGGTCCGCGGGGTCAGGCGCGTCGCCTCGAGGATGACGGTGTAGGGGCCCGGCAGCAGCCGGCGCATCAGCCGGTAGTTCTCGTTGGAGACGATGCCGTAGCGGGCCACCTCGCCCAGGTCGGAGCAGAGGAAGGCGAAGGGCTTGCGGTGATCGCGGCGTTTGAGCGCGGCCAGCCGCTCCAGCGCCTTCTTCTGGAAGAGATCGCAGCCGAGCGCGTAGTACGTGTCGGTCGGGTAGGAGACGATGCCGCCGTCCCGCAGCACCGAGGCGGCGCGCGCGATGTGCCGCGGCTGGGGATGCACCGGATCGACGGGCTGGATGGGGGCAGGCTTGGCCACGCGTCAGCCATGTTCGGCTCTCGGGCGATCGAGAGCAAAAAATCAGCGCCCCGCGGCCTAATTCGGGGACACGATACGGAGTTCATCCGATGGGTCGGATCAATTACGTATCGTGTCCCCGAATTACCCGAATTACCGAAGCGCGACGAGGCGGGCCCCGATGGGACCCGCCCCGGATCAACCCCCCGAAGGCACTGCGGCGCTTACTCTTCTCCGCGCCCCTTGAGGTTGCCCTGCTCGTCGAGCCCGCCTTCCTTGCGGGCAGCGGCTTCGCGGGCCATCCGCTTGCCCTGCTCGATCAGCTCGCGGACCTTCTGTCCGCCCTTGTGGCCGATCTGCGAGTAGAACTCGGGACCGCGCGCGGCTCGGACGGACTCGCCGCCCTTCTTGCCGATCTGCTCGTAGAACTCGTGCCCGCGCTCGGCTTTGACCGTCTCACCGCCCTTTCGACCGATCTGCTCGTAGAACGCCCGGCCGCGCTCCTGGGCCACCTTCACTCCGCCCTTGCGGCCAGCCTCAGCAACGGTCATTCCACCCTTCTTCTCGTCCGCCATCTGTCTGCCTCCGGTGGTTGGAAGGAACCCCCCTCCCGTCCCCCTTTGGCTCCTTCGGTTTTCAAGAAGCGCCTCTAGAGGATGCGCTTCTTGCCCTGCTCGATGAGCTCGCGAACCTTCTGGCCGCCCTTGCGACCGATCTCCTCGTAGAACGATGGACCGTACTTGTCGCGCACGGCCTCGCCGCCCTTTCTCCCCCCGAGCTCACCGCCCTTGCGGCCGATCTCCTGGTAGAACTCGACGCCTCGCTCGTCGCGGACGCGCT
>DASRTX010000373.1:0-8254 GCA_035655715.1 Myxococcales bacterium
ACGGGTACTTCATCGAACCCGGCATCCACCACAACGGCAAGCTGGTGCTGGGCGAATCGATCGGCGATCTCGCGGGAGCGCGCATCGCGTACCTGGCCTTCCAGAAGGCGCTGCGTCAGCAGCCCGAGACCGTCCGCGACGGCTTCACCCCGGACCAGCAGTTCTTCATCGCCTGGGGACAGTTTCGCGGCGACGCCATCCGGCCGGAGACGCAGCGGCTGATGGTGCAGGGCGACCCGCACCCGACCGGGAAGTACCGGGTGATGGGGCCGCTGTCGAATCTGGCGGAGTTCAAGCAGGCGTTCTCGTGCAAGGAGGGGAGCGAGATGGTGCGTTCCGCCTCGTCGCGCTGTGAGGTCTGGTAGAGGCGGGAAGGGACTCGCGCGTTCGCGCTTCGTGGTCCAGGTTCCGGTCCAGGTCCAGGGCTTCGGTCAGCGATCAGGGCTTGGGGATCAGGGCTTGGGGCATCGGGTTTGCGGTTCCAAGCTGATATCGTCGAGGGATGGCTCCTATCCTGGTTGCTCTTGTGCTGGCTGCCGCTCCCGTCGATCTGGTTCCACCCTCGCCGCCGCCGGCTGCCGCCACCGGGGCCACGGGCGCAATCGATCCGGAGGCCGCGACCCGCGCGTATCTGGAGCGGCTTCCCGCCGCCCAGCGCGCAAAGTCCGACGCCTACTTCGAGGGCGGCTATTGGCTCACGCTCGTGGACTTCCTCTGGAGCGCCGGGGTGTTCCTGCTGCTCCTGCACACCGGCGCCTCCCGCCGCATGCGCGAGCTCGCCGAGCGGGCGTCGCGCTTCAGGGCGGCGCAGGGCGCGCTCTACTGGGCGATGTTCCTGATCTCCGTCGCGGTGCTCTCGTTTCCGCTGGGGGTCTACCGCGACTACGTGCGCGAGCACCAATACGGCCTCTCCAACCTGACTTTCGCGGCCTGGATGGGGGAAGAGCTGAAAGGACTGCTGGTCGGTCTGGTCCTCGGTGGACTCGCCGTCGTTGCGCTCTACGCGGTGGTGCGGCGGCTGCCGCGCACCTGGTGGATCTGGGGGGCGGTTGTGAGCGTCTCCATCTCCGCGCTGGGCACGGTGATCGCGCCGGTGCTCATCGTGCCCCTCTTCAACGACCCGAAGAAGCTGCAAGACGCCCGCGTGGTGGCGCCCATCCTCTCGCTGGCCCGCGCCAATGGCATCCAGACCGGCGAGGTCTGGGAGATCGACGCCTCCAGGCAGTCGAAGCGGATCAGCGCCAACGTGAGCGGCCTCTTGGGCACCGAGCGCATCACCCTGAACGACAACCTCCTCAACCGGTCTTCGCTGCCGGAGATCGAGGCGGTGATGGGGCACGAGATGGGGCACTACGTGCTCAACCACGTCTACAAGGGCCTGATGGAGGTGGGCATCATCCTCGTACTGGGGTTCGCGCTGCTGGCCGCGCTCTTCGAGCGCCTGCGGTCGCGCTTCGCCGAACGCTGGGGCGTGGGCGGCATCGGCGATCTGGCAGGCCTGCCGCTCGCGGCGCTGCTCTTCTCCGCGTACTTCTTCCTGGCGACGCCGTTCACCAACTCGATCGTCCGCGTGCAGGAGCAGGAGGCCGACATGTTCGGCCTCAACGCCGCCCGCCAGCCGGACGGGTTCGCGCAGACGGCACTCAAGCTCTCGGAGTACCGCAAGCTCTCCCCGGGTCCGCTGGAGGAGATGATCTTCTTCGATCACCCGAGCGGCCGCACGCGCATCTTCACCGCCATGCGCTGGAAGGCCGAGCACCCGGAGACGTGGTCCACCCCCGCGAACACCCGCCGGTAGGCCGGCGTCAGGGGCGGCGGCGCCGCGGCCTCAGGCTGAACAGGCCCAGCAGCCCCAGCGCCTCCCAGCCGCCTCCGGTGCCGGAGCACCCGCAGTCGCCCGTGTTCTGCACGATCACGTTGACCGGATTCGACAGTCCCGCCCCTCCCGCGGCGTCGGTGGCGCGGACGGCGAGGGCGTGCTCGCCGTCGTCCACCACGTGCGTGTTCCAATTGAGCACCGCCGGCGACGCGTTGGCGAAGACGCCGTCGATAGGCTTGCCGTCCACCAGCAGCTCGATTCTCACCAGCGAGGTGGCGGCGCTGGCCACGGCGCTGGCGATCACCTGGGCCCTCCCGCTCACGGGTTGCTGCGAGTACGGCCAGGTGATCTCCGCCCGCGGTGCGGAGAGCCCGCGGATGTGCACCGTGGCGCGGTGCGAGGTAGAGGCCGCGTCAGCCACGACGGTGACCGCGGCATTGCTGGGCGGCAGCCCGGCCGCGCCGGTGACCACCATGGCGGTGGCCTGGCCTGCGAGAATTTGTGGCGGCTCGAACCGGACGGTGACCCCGCTGCGCACGCCTTGGGCGGAGAAGGTGATGTTCTCCGGCGGTCCGTACAGCTCGGCGGTGGCGATGCGCATCCGGGTGGAGAAGCCGGCCGCGGCCAGCATCTGGTCGCTGTCCGGCGACAGGGAGAAGTCGGAGTCGACCACGTCCACCGTGCCCGAGGTGGTGGCCACCGTGCCGTCGGCGGCAGTGGCCGTCACGCTGTAGACCTGCCCGCGGCCCAGGCCGGCGCTGCCCGTGCCACTGAGCGCCAGGACGGCCTTCTCGCCGGGCGCGATGCTGGGGGGCTCGATCGTCGCCGAGACGCCCGCGGGCAGCGACGCCACCGCGAGCGTCAGCCGGCGCGCCGCCGCGGATGCCTGCAGGGGCGCAGAGTTGAGGGTCACCGAGACCGCCGGCTGGTTCCGCCCCACCGCCTCGGGATCTGGAGTGGGCCACACGCTGTAGTCCGGCGCCGTGCTGCAGCCGGGCACCTGGAAGCTGACCAGACGCGTCCGCCAGTTCTTGATGCCGTCGGCCGGGATGTACTCGTTGGTGTACCAGAAAGTGCACTCGTCCGCGGGGTCCACGGACATGCTGCTGTAGTCGCCCCAGCGCTGGACCAGGCCCTGGCTGCCGCCGCCCGGCGCGGCCACCGACTCACCTTGTCCCATGACTCCAGGAGGATCCGAGGGCGCGTGCGCGGTGAACGCGACCGAGGGTGGCACCGAGCTGCCCGCGAGACTGAAGCCGAGCCCGACGCCGCCCGAGCGATCGATGGCGACGCTCCCCAGCCACCGCCACGAATTGTCCGGCGCGTAGGTTCCCTGTTGATACATGGTTGGCTTGTCGGTCGGATCGCGGATCTCGTACCAGCGCACGCCGCCTCCGCCGTTCGCGCTGACGCTGTGGTTGGCCACCAGCGACTGGTATGCCCCGAAGTTGCGGTAGGCCACCCGGTACATGATCCGGTCGCTGAGCGCGTCGAGGAGCGGAGAGCCAACGGCCGGCTGCGGAATGCAGGATCCTCCGTGGGACTGCGCGCAGGCCGCCACGAACGGCGCGACGGGCACGAGGCTGCTCTCGAGGAAGCTCTTCCCGAAGTTGTTCCAGTCGACGTGGAAGCCGTAGAGCGTCAGCGTACCGCTGCCGAAGGCCACCGCGACGTTGGGCTCGCCCGCGGGTGGCGGCAGCAGTCCGTCGAGGTCGGCGGGGCTCATGCCGCTGACGTTGTCCTTGACGAGGAAGCACTGCTGGGCGGCCGGCTCGGCGTTCAGCATGCGCGCTCGATCCATCGCGCAGTAGTTGACCCCGAGGAAGACGTTGCTGGTCGTCTCCGGGAGCATGTTGTAGGTGGCGTAGTACCCATCCGGCCAGACGCCGAACTTCGGGTAGTCGTTGTAATCAGGGAAGGTGTAGTCGTAGCGCGCCCACGGCCCGGTGGGATCGGGCGTGCGGGAGACGGCGACGCACTGGTGGAAGCGCTGGGCGCCGATCTTGACGTTTGCGAACTGCGAGATCAGCCAGCGGTCGGCGAGCGGATCGTAGAGGACGATGCCGTCCCCGTCGTCGTGGCTCTCGCAGGGATCGCCGAAGCCCGCGAAGATGGTGCGCGTGGGGACCGGGCCGAAGAGCGCCTTGCCGTCCTTGGCGAACACCGCGAAGCTGGCGTTGACGATCTGCACGTAGTGGTGGGGTCCGACGTCGCCTTGCGTGTCCGGCGGAATGTGCGACGTATCGAAGCCCTGCGTGTTGGCTCCGAGGAAGCCAAGGCCGATGCCGTCGACGTTGAGGATGGGCTGCGGCACCAGCAGGCGCGGAATCGAATCCTGGAGGATCAGGTCGCGCCTCGCCGTCTCGGCGGCCATCTCCAGCGGGATGCGGCGAGGCCCGCGGGCGTCGGGGTCGATGCCCGTGTCCGAGGAGAGCGGCGAGGGGGTCAAGAGCGAAAGCGGGCCCGAGACGTCGTGTCGGGCCTGTAGGACGTTCGGCTCGCCGGCGCGCGGCAAGGCGAGCGCCGTGCCGGATATGGAGAGCGCCAGGGCCGTCAGTTGCAGGCGCATGGCCACACGCTAGCGCACCTGCGGCAAAATGGCTTCCCCCCCTCCCCAAATTTGCTGCAAACGAGGCGAAATCCCTTCGCATTCACCCCGCAGTCTCTCTGTGCGGTCTTGAACGGCCGGAACCTCGTGACCAGGAACGGACGCTTTTCAGGCCCCCAGGAATGCCGCCTTCACCTGGTCGTTGGCGAGCAACTCCGTGCCCGGGCCGGAGAGGGCAATGTGCCCGGTCTCCAGCACGTACCCGCGCGCCGCGATGCGCAACGACTGGTAGACGTTCTGCTCCACCAGGAGCACCGAGATGCCCTGCGCGTTGATCTGCCGGATGGTCTCGAAGATGGTCTGGACCAGGAGCGGCGACAGTCCGAGCGACGGCTCGTCGAGCAGCAAGAGGCGCGGCTGCGCCATCAGGCCGCGGGCGATGGCCAGCATCTGCTGCTCGCCTCCGGAGAGCGTTCCGGCGAGCTGCCCGATGCGCTCTCGCAGCCGGGGAAAGAGGGTGAGGCCGCGCTCGAGGTTCTTTTTCCGGTCGGCGCGCGTCGCCTTCACGTAGGAGCCCATTCTCAGGTTTTCCAGCACGGTCATTTCCGGGAAGACCCTGCGGCCCTCCGGGACCTGGACGAGGCCCAGCTCCACCACCTGGTGCGAGGAGAGCCTGGTCAGGTCGTGGCCGTCGAAGACGATGGCCCCCGAGCGGGGACGCAAGAGCCGGGAGACGTTGCGCAGGGTGGTGCTCTTGCCGGCCCCGTTGCTCCCCACCAGCGAGACGATCTCGCCTGCGTTGACCGAGAGCGACACCCCGCGCAGCACCTGCACGTCGCCGTAGGCGAAGTCGAGATCGCGCACCTCGAGCAGCGCCGTCATGCCTTGGCGCCTCCGCTGTCGCCCAGGTAGGCCGCCATCACCCGCGGGTCGTTGACGATCTGTTGCGGGGTGCCCTCCGCAAGCTTCTCGCCGGAGTTGAGCACCACGATGCGGTCGCAGGTGCGGACGATGGCCTTCATGTCGTGCTCGATCACCACCTGGGTCAGACCGCGCTTCTTCACGTCGAGGATGAGCTGGATGATCTCGTCGCTCTCCCGCGCGTTGAGGCCCCCCATCACCTCGTCGAGGAGGATCATCTCCGGCCGGGTGGCCATCACCCGCGCCAGCTCCAGCTTCTTGCGCTCGCCGATGGGCAGCCCGCCCGCCAGCACGGAGGCCCGCTTCTCCATGCCGACGATGCGCAGCTGCTCCAGCGCGATGGCCCGCGCCTCCTTGATGGAGGAGGTGCGGCAGAGCGCGCCCACCACCGCGTTGTCCAGCACGGTGAGCTTGGCCAGCGGCCGCACCTTCTGCCAGGTGCGAGCCATGCCCAGCTTGCAGACCTTGTCGGGCGTGAGGCCGTTGATCTTCTGCCCCTTGAAGAGCACCTCGCCCCGGGAAGGCGGGTAGAAGCCGGTGATGCAGTTGAAGAGGGTGGTCTTGCCCGCGCCGTTGGGGCCGATCAGGCCCATCACGATGCCGGGATCGACCGAGAAGCTGACGTCCTGGTTCGCCTTCACGCCGCCGAAGAAGCGGCTGACGTTGCGGATGTCGAGGAGCGCGGTCATGGGGCCACCGCCTTCCGGCGGAAACGTTGGGCGAGGACGCCCACCACGCCGTCGGGCATGAGCAGGATGGCGATGATCATCAGCACGCCGCGCACCAGGAGATGCCCCTGCTCGAAGGCGGCGCGCAGCCCCTCGTTGAGGAGCACCAGCACGATGCCACCGACCAGCGGGCCGGTGACGGTGCCGACACCGCCGATCAGCGCCACCAGCACCATGTCCACCGAGACGTCGATGCCGAAGACTTGCTGCGGCTCGATGAAGCCGATGTAGAAGGCGGCGAAGCTGCCGGCCAGGGCGGTGCAGGCCGCGGAGATGGCGAGGCCGGCGTTCTTGTAGAGGGTGAGCGGGATGCCCAGCGAGTGCGCCGCGTCCTGGTCCTCGCGGATGGCCTGCAGGTAGTAGCCCAGCTTGCTGCGCTTCACCGCGTAGTTCACCGCGATGCAGAAGAGGGCCATGACCAGGCCCATGTAGTAGTAGGGGAGCTTGCCGTTCCAGTCGGCCACCAGCACCTGCGAGCCGATCATCAAGGGAGGCAGGTCGGCGGGCTGGATGCCCTCGGCGCCGTTGGTCAGGTCCTTCCAGTTGAGCGCCGCCAACCGGATGATCTCGGCCACCGCGATGGAGGCGAGCACGAAGTAGGGCCCGCGCAGGCGGAAGGTGATCGAGCCCACGATCAGGGCGATGATCACGCTGCCCAGCACCGCCACCCAGACGCCGAACCAGGGTGGGATTCCGTTGCGCTGCAGCAGGATGAAAGCGCCGTAGGCGCCGAGGCCGTACCAGGCGGAGTGGCCCACCGAGTACTGGCCGGCGAACCCGCCGAGGACGTTCCAGCTCTCGCCCAGCGCCACGGCGATGAAGAGCGAGATGAAGATGTGCAGGGCGTAGGGGCTCTGGAGCCAGAGGGGGAGGAGCGCGAAGGCCACCGCCGCGACCGCCCAGGGAGCGAAGCTCTTCACACGCGGCTCTTTCCCAGCAGGCCCGAGGGCTTGAGCAGCAGGACGAGGAGGAAGATGACGTAGACGCAGAGATCCTTGATCCCCGATCCCAGGTAGACGGCGGAGACCGACTCGCTGATGCCGATGAGCACGCCCCCCAGCGTGGCGCCGACGATGCTGCCCATGCCGCCCAGCACCACCACCACGAAGGCCTTCAGCGTGAAGGCGCCGCCGACTTGAGGATAGATGTAGTAGGTGGGCGAGACCAGCGCGCCGGCCGCTCCCGCCAGCGCCGAGCCCAGCCCGAAGGCGAAGATGCTCATGCTGCGCACGTTCACGCCCATCAGCTGCGCGGCCTCGCGGTCCTGGGCGGTGGCGCGGATGGCGTGCCCGATGTCGGTGCGGGCAAGGAACCAGTAGAGCGCGGCGGTGATCACCGCGGTGATGAGGAAGCAGTAGAGTAGCGGCGTGGAGAGCCGGATGCCGGAGAGGCCCACGCTGGAGGAGGAGTAGCTGGTGGAGAGGATGCGGTAGTCGCTGGTGAAGGCCAGCATCGCCAGGTTGCTGATCACCAGGCCGATGCCGATGGTCAGCAGGATCTGGTTCTGCGGCAGCGCGTCGAGCACGCGGTTGATCAGCGTCCACTGTAGCAAAGCGCCGAGCAGGAACAGCACCGGCATGGTGATGATGACCGAGACGAAGGGGTCCACCCCTGCGATCTGGAAGAGGAAGAAGGTGCAGTACATGCCGGCCATCACCAGCTCGCCCTGGGCGAAGTTGATCACCCGCATGACGCCGAAGATGATGGTCAGCCCCACGCCGCTCAGCGCGTAGACGCCACCGATCAGCACGCCGCTGAGGATCGCTTGCATCAGCAGGGCCATGGAGTTGCCGCTCCCGTCAGAGCTTCGAGAGGACCGCGTCCGCTTCGCGCACAATCTGCCCTACCAGCTCGCGCGCGGGAAGCTCCCCGGCCAGCGAGGCTGCCTGTCCCGCCCAGAGCGACAGCAGCCCGGGATTCCCTGCCTTCGTCGCGGCCGTGCGGATCTCGCGCGTCAACAAGTTCTGGACGGGATAGGGCGCCAGCGTCGCGGTGGCCATCTCGCGGGTGAAGCGGTTGGCCAACCCGCGTGCCGACCTGCCGCTGAAGGCGCGGGTGATGACGGTGGCGTCGTCGCGCGCCTCTCGCAGCGCCGTCCGGTAGGGCGCGCTGGTTCCGGCCTCCGGGCAGCGCAGGAACGCGGTGCCCAGCGATGCGCCGGCCGCCCCCAGCGCCAGCGCGGCCACGACCCCGCGGCCGTCCATGATGCCGCCCGCCGCGATCACCGGGACGCGCACC
>DASRTX010000374.1:0-7624 GCA_035655715.1 Myxococcales bacterium
CGGCGCTGATCGGTGCATTCATCTACGCCGATCTTTCGCGGCGGCGGCCGTTCGCGGGCGGCCAGTACGTCTACCTGCGCGACGCCTATCACCCGGCGCTGGCCTTCCTCTATGGATGGGCGCTTTTGCTGGTCATCCAGACCGGCGGGATGGCGGCCTGCGCCATCACCTTCGCGCGGTATTCCGCGCCGCTATTGGGGCTGCACCTGCCGGAGGGCACGCTCGCGGCCGTGGCCATGGCCGCGCTGGTGGCGGTGAATTGCCTCGGCGTGGCGGCGGGAGCGCGCGTGCAGAGCGGGCTGATGGTGCTCAAGATCGCGGCCATCGCCGCGCTGATCGGCTGCGGCCTCTGGCTCGGGGCTCCCGCCGCCGAGGCCGGACCCGGGGTGCCGGCGAGCCTCGGGGCGGCCCTCATCCCGGTGCTCTTTTCCTACGGAGGCTTCCAGACCGCCTGCTTCGTCGCGGAGGAGTTGCGCGATCCGCGGCGCGACCTGCCGCGCGCCCTGGTCGCCGGCGTGCTGGGCGTGGCCATCCTCTATGTCGGCGCTGCGCTGGCCTGCGTGCGAGCCCTGGGGATGGACGGGCTGCGCCACAGCGCGGCGCCTGCGCTCGACGTGGCCACCCGCGCGCTCGGGCCGCGCGGCGGGGCGCTGATCGCCGCCGGCGTGGCCATCTCCTCGCTGGGGTTCCTCAGCCAGAGCATCCTCACCGCGCCCCGCGTCTACTTCGCCATGGGCGAGGACGGCGCCTTCCTGCGCGGAATGGGCCGGGTGAGCGAGACCACCCGCGCTCCGGTGGCGGCCATCGTGCTCCAGGGGACGGTGGCGGCGTTGATGGCGCTCTGGGGCACCTTCGAGGTCCTGCTCCGGTACGTCGTCTCCATCGACTTCATCTTCTTCGCGCTCACCGCGGGCACCCTGTTCGTCTTCGGCCGCCGCGGCGAAGAGACGCGGATGCCCGGACATCCGGTGACCACGCTGCTCTTCATCGGCATCTGCGCGCTGGTGGTGATCGCAACCTTCGTGCACGATGCCGCGCACAGCCTGATCGGCCTCGCGCTGACGCTCGCGGGCCTTCCCGTCTACCTGCTCTGGCGTCGGAGGATGACATGAAGGTGTTCCTGGCCATGGTCGTTTTGGCGGTGCCTGCCTTCGCGCAGGAGAGGCGCGACCCGCGCGTGGAGCAGATCGTCCAGCGCATCGACGCCGCGCGGATGCAGGACACGGTGAAGCGGCTGGTGGGCTTCGGCACGCGCCATACCCTCTCCGGAACGCAGGGGCCCGGCCGCGGCATCGTGCCGGCCCGCGAGTGGCTGGCGGCGCAGTTCGCGGCCGTCGCCAAGGGATCGAAGCTGCGGCCCTTCGAGGATCGGTTCACCGCGCCGGCCAACGGCAAGCGGATTCCCGCGCCGGTGGAGATCGTGAACGTGGGCGTGCTGCTCCCGGGCACCGATCCGGCGCGGGCGAAGCAGGCCGTGGTGATGACCGGCCATTACGACTCGATGCCCAGCGACGTGATGGATCCGAAGACCGACGCGCCCGGCGCCATCGACGACGCGAGCGGCGTCTCCATGGCGCTGGAGATGGCCAACGCGCTGCGCGCCGAGTCGCCGGCGGTGTCGATCTACCTGGTGGCGGTGGCCGGGGAGGAGCAGGGGTTGATCGGCTCGCAGCACCTGGCCGAGCGGCTCAAGGGCGAGGGCGTCGACGTCGTCGCCATGGTCAGCGTGGACATCGCGGGCAACAGCCAGGGACAGGACGGCGTGCGCGACTCCACCACCGCGCGCCTCTTCTCGGAGGGGACGCCGGAGTTGGAGAGCGAGGCGCAGAAGAAGCTGCGCCTGGCGGTGGGCAACGAGAACGACAGCCCGGCGCGGGAATGGGCGCGCTACGTGCAGCGGGTGGGCGAGCTGTACGTGAGCGGGCTGCGCCTTCGCGTCATGCTGCGGCGCGATCGCATCGCCCGCGGCAGCGACCACATGTCGTTCGCGCACCAGGGGTTCGCCGCCATCCGCCTCTCCGAGGCGCGGGAGGACTATCGCGGGCAGCACCAGACGCCGCGCGACGAGAAGGGCGTGCACTACGGCGACGAGCTGTGGCGGTTCGACGCCGCGTATGCGCAGCGGATGTGCCGTGCGCTCACGGCTGCCATCGCCTCGCTGGGCTTCTCGCCGGCGCCGCCCCAGGAAGTGGTGCTGGCCGGCGCGGTCTCGCCCGACGCGCGGCTGCGCTGGAAGCTGCCGCCCGACGCGCGCATCGCCGACGTGGTGCTGTACCGGCGGCCGGCGGAAGGCGTGGCGTGGGAGCGGGTGCTGTCGCTGGGCAAGGTGGGAGAGGTGGTGCTCCCGTCCGTGACCACCGACGACTGGTTCTTCGCGGTTGCCACGGTGGACGGCGCGGGGAACCAGTCGCTGCCGCAGCCACCCGGCGCAGTGGGGAAATGACATGCGGGTCGAGCGGATCGGACAGGTCGCGCTGCTGCGGCTGGAGAACGGGAAGGCGAACGCGATCTCGCCTGGGTTCATGGAGAAGCTGGAAGGGTTGCTGGGCCAGGTGGGCGATGCGCGCGCGGCGGTGATGATCGGGCAGGGCTCGTCCTTCTCGGCCGGGCTGGACCTGCCCTCGCTGATGGATCTGGACCGCGCCACCATGCGCGGGTTCATCCGGCGCTTCGACGAGATCATGCTCCGCGTCTTCGAGCTGCCGGTGCCGCTGGTGGCGGCGGTGAATGGCCACGCGGTGGCGGGCGGCTGCGTGCTGGCGCTGCAGGCCGACGTGCGCATCGGCGCAGATCGGGACGCGCGCATCGGCCTCAACGAGACGCAGCTCGGCATCGGGCTGCCCTCGGCGGTGCTGGAGACGCTGCGCTGGCAAGTGCCGGGGACGTCGCTTGCGGCGATCGCGCTGGAGGGGAGGCTGGTCTCGCCGCGGGAGGCGCTGCAGCTCGGGCTCCTCCACGAGGTGGTGCAGGAGGCCGACGTCCTGCCGCGCGCCCTGGCGCGGGCCGAGGCGCTGGCCGCCCTGCCCGCGGCGGGAGTGCGGATGGCGAAGGCGTCCCTGCGCAGGCCTGTAGCGGCGGCGGCTCGGGCGTCGGAGGATGCGGAGGCGGAGAGGTGGCTGGAGACGTGGTTCGCGGCGGAGTCGCGGACGAAGCTGAAGGAGGCGGTCGCGCGGCTGCGGCGGTGAGCACAGGCGCTGAGGAGCATGGCGGAGCGCCCGCCCGCGCGGTAGCTTCCGCCCATGCCTTCGGAAGGCGGGCTCGGCTTCGCGCTGCGCGCCCTCTCGCACCGCAACTACCGCCTCTTCTTCGCCGGCCAGAGCGTCTCGCTGATCGGCACCTGGCTGACCCGCATCGCCACAAGCTGGCTGGTGTACCGGCTCTCCGGCTCGGCGGCGATGCTGGGCGTGATCGGGTTCTGCGGCCTGGTGCCCACCTTCGTGCTGGCGCCGCTCGCCGGGGTGTACGTCGACCGCCACTCCCGCCACCGCGTCATCGTGGTCACCCAGGTGCTCTCCATGCTGCAGTCGTTCGCGCTGGCGGCGCTGGCGCTGACGCACCTGATCACGGTGGCCGAGATCGCGGCGCTGCAGCTCTTCCAGGGGCTGATCAACGCCTTCGACACGCCGGCGCGGCAGGCGTTCGTGGTGGAGATGGTGGAGGATCGGCGCGACCTGGCCAACGCCATCGCGCTCAATTCCAGCATGTTCAACGGCGCGCGGCTCGTCGGTCCTTCCATCGGCGGCGTGCTCATCGCACTGGTGGGCGAAGGCGGCTGCTTCCTGGTCGACGGTGTCAGCTATCTCGCCGTCATCGCCTCGCTCCTGGCCATGACGGTGAAGCCCTCCGCGCCCCGCGGCGAGCAGAAGCGCGTCCTCCAGGAATTGCGCGAGGGGTGGCGCTACACCGCCGGATCGCCCCCCATCCGCTCCATGCTGATGCTGCTGGGCATCGTCTCGCTGGTGGGCATGCCCTATGCCGTGCTGATGCCGGTGATCGCCAGCGTCCGGCTGCACGGGGGCGCGCATACGCTGGGCTTCCTCATGGCCGCGGTGGGCCTCGGCGCGCTCGGCGGCGCGGTGAGCCTGGCCATGCGCCGCTCGGTGGTGGGCCTCGGGCGCGTCATCGTGGGCATGGCCATCTGCTTCGGGCTGTCGCTGGCCGCCTTCGCCGCCTCCCGCCAGCTCTGGCTGTCGCTGCCTTTGCTGGTAGCGGTGGGCTACTCGATGATGCTGCAGACCGCCTCCACCAACACCGTGCTGCAGACCATCCTCGAGGAGCGGATGCGGGGCCGGGTGATGGCCTTCTACACCATGGCGGTGATGGGCACCGCGCCGTTCGGCTCGCTCCTCGCGGGTGCGCTGGCCGACCGCATCGGCGCGCCGTGGACCATCGCCGGCGGAGGGCTCCTGTGCGCGGCGGCGGCCGGGTACTTCGCGACGCAGCTGCCGCGGCTGCGGGAGCACGTGCGGCCCATCTACCAGCGGCTGGGAATCCTGCCCGAGGTGGCGGAGGGCCTGCGAGCCGCTCAGGATGTCTCCACTCCGGCGGCATGAATTCGGGGACACGATACGGAATTGATCGTACCCCCATCGGACGAATTCCGTATCGTGTCCCCGAATTTCAGGTCGCGACCTGCGTCTCGGCGCGGGTGGCGTGCGACCGCCGCCGCGAGAGCTTGTCGAGGGTCACGTACACGACCGGCGTGGTGAACAGCGTCAGCATCTGCGAGAACAAGAGGCCGCCCACGATGGTGATCCCCAGCGGCTGCCGCAGCTCCGCGCCGGCGCCGTGCCCGACGGCCAGCGGCACGCCGCCCAGCAGCGCAGCCAGCGTGGTCATCATGATGGGCCGGAAGCGCAAGAGGCACGCCTTGTAGATGGCGTCGCGCGGCGAAAGACCCTCCTCGCGCTCCGCCTCGATGGCGAAGTCGATCATCATGATGGCGTTCTTCTTCACGATGCCGATGAGCAGGATGATGCCGATCAGCGCGATGATGCTGAACTCGGTGTTCATCACCAACAACGCCAGCAGCGCCCCCACCCCGGCCGAAGGCAGCGTGGAGAGGATGGTGATGGGGTGGACGTAGCTCTCGTAGAGCACGCCCAGCACGATGTAGACCGCGACCAGCGCGAAGGCGATGAGGAAGGGCTCGCTGGCCAGCGACTGCTGGAACGCCTGCGCGGTGCCCTGGAACGAGCCCCGCGCGCTGCCCGGCAGCCCGATGTCTCGGGTGGCGCGGTTGATGGCGTTCACCGCGTCGCCCAGGGCGACTCCCGGCGCCAGGTTGAACGACAGCGTCACCGCGGGGAACTGCCCCTGGTGGTTCACGCTCAGCGCGGTCTGCGACTGCGAGATCCTGGCCAAATTCGCCAGCGGAACCTGGTCGCCGGCCGCCGTGCGCACGTAGAGCAGGCCGATCTGGTCGGGCCGGGCCGTGAACTCCGGCTTGACCTCCAGCACCACGCGGTACTGGTTGAGCTGGGTGTAGATGGTGGCCACCTGCCGCTGTCCGAAGGCGTCGTAGAGCGTGTCGTCGATGGCCTGCTGGGTGATGCCCAGGCGCGCCGCCGTGTCCCGGTCCACCGTCACGTCGAGCTTGAGACCCTGGGTCTGCTGGTCGCTGTTCACGTCGCGCAGCTCTTGCAGCGTGCGCAGGCGGGCCAGCACCTTGGGCGCCCACTCGTTGAGCTCGTCCAGGTTGGCGTCGACGACCGTGTACTGGTACTGCGTGCGCGAGCTGCGGCCGCCCAGGCGCACGTCCTGCACGTTTTGTAAGAAAAGGTTGATGCCTGGCACCCGCGCCGCCTTGGGCCGCAGCTCGTTGATCACTTCGTCGGCGGTGAGCTTGCGCACGCCCCAGGGCTTGAGCTGCACGAAGATGTTCCCGGTGTTGCCCTGGCCGATGAAGGAGACGAAGTGGTCGATGTTGGGGTCCTCGGCCAGCACCTTGAGCAGCGCCGCCTGCCGGTCGCGCATGGCGGGGAAGGAGACGTCCTGCGGCGCCTCGGAGAAGCCGGCCAGCGAGCCGGTGTCTTGCTGCGGGAAGAGGCCCTTGGGGACGGCGGTGTAGAGGTAGACGGTGAACGCGACGGTGGCCAGCGTCACCAGCAGCATCAGCTTCTCGTGGTCCAGCACCCAGCGCAGCGCGCCGTCGTAGGTGTCGTGCATCCACCCGAACACGCGCTCGGAGGCGCGGAAGAGCCGCCCGTGCCTCTCCTCGCCGGGACGGCGCAAGAGCCGCGAGGCCATCATCGGGGTCAGCGTCAGGGAGACGATGGCCGACATGGCGATGGCGATGCTCAGGGTGACCGCGAACTCGCGGAAGAGCCGGCCGATGACGCCGCCCATCATGAGGATGGGGATGAACACCGCCAGCAGCGAGACGGTGATGGAGACGATGGTGAAGCCGATCTGCTTGGCGCCCTTGAAGGCGGCCTGCAGCGGCGAGTCGCCTTGCTCGATGAAGCGGGAGACGTTCTCCGTCACCACGATGGCGTCGTCCACCACGAACCCGGTGGAGATGGTCAGGGCCATCAGCGAGAGGTTGTCCAGGCTGTATCCGAGCAGGTACATGACTCCAAAAGTGCCGATCAGGCTGAGCGGCACCGCCACGCTGGGGATGGTGGTGGCCCAGAGGCTGCGCAGGAAGACGAACACCACCAGCACCACCAGCCCCACGCTGATGAGCAGCGTGGTCTGCACGTCCTTCACCGAGGCGCGGATGGTGGTGCTGCGGTCCAGCGCCACCTTGACGTCGATGCCGGGCGAGATGGAGCGCGCCAGGTCGGGGAGGAGCTTCTTCACCCGTTCGATCACGTCGATGATGTTGGCGCCCGGCTGGCGCCGGATGATCAGGAGCACCGCGCGCTCGCCGTCGCACCAGGCTGCCGCGCGCTGGTTCTCCACGTCGTCGGTGACCTTGGCCACGTCGCCCAGCCGCACCGGAGAGCCGTTGCGGTAGGTGAGGACGAGCGGCCGGTATCCCGCGGCGTTGGAGAGCTGATCGTTGGCCTCGATGCTGCGGGTCTGCACCGATCCGGAGAACGCGCCCTTGGGCGAATTGGCCGTGGCGCGCGCCAGCGTGGCGCGCACATCCTCCAGCGAGAGCCCCACGCCCGCCAGCGCCACAGGGTCCACCGAGACGCGCACCGCGGGCTGCTGGGCGCCGCCCACGAACACCTGCCCGACGCCGTTCACCTGCGAGATCTTCTGTGCGAGGACGGTGTTGGCCACGTCGAAGAGCTTGCTCAGCTGCAGCGTCTTCGAGGTGAGGGCGACGATCATGATCGGCGAGTCGGCCGGGTTGACCTTGCGGTAGTTGGGCCGCGAGGGCAGGCCGGCCGGTAGATCGCCGCCGGTGGCGTTGATGGCCGCTTGCACGTCGCGCGCCGCGGAATCCACGTCGCGCTCCAGATCGAACTGCAAGGTCAGGGAGGTCTGCCCCAGCGTGCTGGAGGAGGTGATCTCGGTGACGCCGGCGATGCGCCCGAAGCGGCGCTCGAGCGGCGTGGCCACCGAGGATGCCATGGTCTCGGGGCTGCCTCCGGGCAGGCCGGTATTGACATTGATGGTGGGGTTGTCCACCCGCGGCAGCGGCGCCACCGGCAGCTGCGTGTAGCCCGCT
>DASRTX010000375.1:0-2291 GCA_035655715.1 Myxococcales bacterium
AGCTCCACTCCGCCGCCCTGGCTCCAGCTCCCGCTGTAGTGAAGACCTTTTTTATTAACTCGTTGATCTTCAACGGGCCGAATCCTCGAAAGTGGCCCAATCCGCGAAGACGGGTTAACGGCACAGGCCTGAAGGAGGGCGACGGTGCCGCGGTGTTCGATACGGCCACGCTCACGCTGACCAGCGACACGGGAAGCGAGGTCCTGGTCTTCGACTTGGCCTGATCCGCATAGGGCCGGCTGTCCATCGGGGTGGGTTGGGGCACGGCAGCATCGCTGACCGCGCTCCAGCCGTTGTCGCCGGTGTCATATACCGTTGCAGCTCACCGGGCGTGGCGCGGCTCCGATGGAGGGCATGTGTCGATGTTTCCGCGCGGCGGTATCATGGACTCCTGGACGCTGGTGAGGCGAACACCGACGCGCCCGGGGCGAGAACGGCGTCGGCGCCCACGTAACCGAGCGTCATCGCGACCACCAGGAGGGCGCCAACGAGCTTCGGCGGCGCCGGCAGCGGGATGTCCAGCAGTCGGCACGCGAGGCCGATCAGGAAGCCGAGGACAAGACCGACGAGGGCGGAGATCATCACTCACCTCCCGCTGACGCGCGCGTTTCGCCCGTGGGACCGCCGCAAAGGTGCCTCGTCGTCGCGGCCCGTCGGGCGAGATACCGGTCGGCGACCAGGTAGCCCATGGTCATCGCGAGCACCAGCAGGGCGCCGACGACGGCCGGGGGTGCGGGGGCTGGAATGAGGAAGGCGCGACATCCCGCGCCGATGATGAAGCCCAGGAGAATTCCGAGCACGACTTTCATGGCTGCGTGTCCTTCCAAAGGGCACCACGGTCCGGTGCGAGGAGGTGCGCCACAGTCGGGCCGTCGGCGCCGATGTGGAAGGCGTTGACGCGCTCCTGCACCTCGCGGTCCGCGTGCGTGACCCGCTCGTGCTGCCGCAGGTGCTCGACCCAGGTTTCGACCTCGAAGGTCTCCAGCCAGCAGCCCGGCCGCGCGGTGTCCTCGAACAACCCCCAGGAGAATGCGCCGTCGCGGCGCCGCATGTGGCGCATTTCTTCCATGGCAAGCACGAACTCAGCGGCCCGATTGGGAGGTACCTGGTATTCGACGGTGATCAGCACCGGTCCGCGTTCGAGATCGGGATCCTGCGCCACGACCGGCGTTGGCCAGTGCAGCGACGGGGTCAAGTTCCCCACCTCATCCGGCAGGCGCCGCCGGTGGACGAGGATGAGCGCCAGGACCAGTCCGATGACGGCGACGATGAGAGCGAGCGGGACACCGAACCGCGAGGCCATGGTGCCCCACAGCGTGCTCCCCACGGCCATGCCGCCGTTGAAGATGACGAGATAGACCGCCAGCACGCGCGCCTTGACCCAGTTCGGCAGCGCCATCTGCGCCGCGACGTTGAGCGTGGAGAGCATCGCGATCCAGCCGACACCAGCGAGGATCATGACCGCGCAAAGGAGGGGGACGTTCCGAAGGTAGGCAAGCGCAAGCGCGACCGCCGCAAACAGCACCGTCGCACCGGCCACTATGCCGTTTGCGGAGACCTTCCCGCGCACCCGCGGCAGCATCAGCGCGCCGAGCACCGCGCCAGCGCCGATGAAGGCGAGCAGGATTCCGTAGCCCCCCGCACTCAAGCCGAGTTCCTGTCGCGCCACGAGCGGCAGGAGTGCCCAGGTTGCGCTGGCGAACAGGAAGAATGCTCCGGCGCGAACGAGCACCGTCCGGATCGCGGGAACCTCCCGCACGAAGCGGAACCCGGCGCGCACCGCCCCGAAGAAACGCTCCGGCGGCAGCGTTCCCGCGCGGGGGTCGCGCCGCCAACGCAGGAGCACGATCAGGACACCGAGGACGGACACCGCATTGAGGATGAAGACGGCGGCCGGTCCCAGCGCGGCCACGACGCCGCCGCCCACGGCCGGGCCGATGGCGCGCGCGATGTTGATGCCCAGGCTGTTGAGGGCGACGGCCGCCGGAAGTTCGCCTTTCGGCACCAACTCGGACACGATCGCCTGGAAGGGCGGGGCGTTGAGCGCGGCGCCAAAGCCAAGGGCGAAAGTGAAGAGCAGGAGGATCGGCGGCGTGACCAAACCCATCACTTGAAGCCCGCCGAGCAGCGCCGCGGCCACCAGCATCCAGATCTGGGCAAACAGCAGAAGACGCCGGCGATCGACAATGTCGGCCAGCACGCCCGCGGGCAGCGCGAAGAGGAACATCGGCAACGTCGTGGCCGCCTGCACCAGAGAGACCATAAGGGGGCTGGGCGACAACGACATCATA
>DASRTX010000376.1:0-2419 GCA_035655715.1 Myxococcales bacterium
AAGCCGACGAAGCTGGCTGTGAACGCGGCGCTGCGGGGGTACGTGCAGGAGAGGCTGGCTGGCGAGGTCTGCGGCCCGGGCAGGGCTGCGGTGCGCGGGCCGGTCGTGCCCTGGATGGGCCAGGGCGTGGAGCCCGGAGCAGATCGCCCGGCGGCTGCGGCTCGACTTCCCTGACGATGAGACCATGCGGATCAGTCACGAGGCCATCTACCAGGCGCTGTATGTGCAAGGCCGCGGGGCGCTGCGCCGCGAGCTGACCGCCTGCCTGCGCACCGGGCGGGCATTGCGGGTGCCGCGGGCGCGCAGCCGCGGACGGGGCAAGGCCTGCATCGCCCCCGAGATCCTGATCAGCCAACGCCCGGCAGAGGCAGATGATCGGGCAGTGCCGGGCCACTGGGAGGGGGATCTCATCGTGGGATTGGGCAGCTCGGCGATCGGCACCCTGGTGGAGCGCACGACGCGGTTCACGATCCTGCTGCACCTGCCCCGCATGCCGGGCCACGGGGACGGGGGTCGTGTGAAGAACGGGCCCGCGCTCGCGGGCCATGGCGCCGAGGCGGTACGCAGCGCCATCACGCGCACGATCACCACCCTGCCGGAGCAGCTGCGACGCTCGCTGACCTGGGATCAAGGAGCGGAGCTGAGCCAGCACGCGCAGTTGCGGATCGATACTGGCGTGCAAGTCTACTTCTGCGACCCGCACAGCCCCTGGCAGCGTGGGACGAACGAGAACACCAACGGGCTTCTGCGGCAGTACTTCCCCAAGGGCACTGACCTGAGCATGCACAGCGCGGAAGCTCTTGCCGCCGTGGCCGCGACGCTGAACGGCCGGCCGCGTAAGACGCTCGGGTGGAGAACACCTGCCGAGGCCTTTGACGAGCTGCTGAGAGCGGCGCACACAGCTGTTGCGACGACCACGTGAATCCGCCCTGGATTCCGCTCTATGAGATCCTCGATCAGCGCGGCTTCGAGGTGGTGGTCGTCAACGCCCGTGACGCCAAGAACGTCCCGGGCCGCAAGACGGATGTCAGCGATGCCGCGTGGCTGCAGCGCCTGCACGAATACGGGCTGTTACGGGCCAGCTTCCGGCCCAAGGGCGAGATCGCGACCCTGCGGAGCTATCTGCGCCAGCGCGAGCGGCTGCTCGAGGGGGCGGCCGCCCACATCCAGCACATGCAGAAGGCGCTGACCGAGATGAACCTGCAGCTCCATCACGTGGTCACGGACATCACCGGCGTGACGGGCCTGCGCATCCTCCGGGCCTTGGTGGCGGGCGAGCGCGATCCGGACCAGTTGGCGGCCTACCGCGACCCGCACGGCAAGGCCCCGATCGCTAGCCTCCGGGCGGCCCTGGTCGGCAACGATCGCGAGGAGCACGTCTTCGCCCTGGGGCAGGCGCTGGAACTATACGATGTCTACCAGGCCAAGGTGGCCGCGTGCGATCAGCGCATCGAAGCGGTGCTGGAGCGTGTGAAGGCGGTCAGCCCACCTCCGGCAGCGCCGCTGCCGCCGCTGCGCCCCACGCGGCGGCAGGCCAATGAGCCGGGCTTTGCAGTGCGCGAGGCCCTGCATGCGATCCTCGGCGTCGACGTCACGCAGATCGACGGGATCGGGCCGTCCCTGGCGCTCAAGTTGGTCGGCGAGTGCGGGACCAACCTCGCGGCGTGGCCGAGTGCCAAGCACTTCACGTCGTGGCTGAGCCTGGCACCCCACAACAAGATCTCCGGCGGCAAGGTGCTGTCGGCGCGGACGCGGCGCTCCGGGAGCCGGGCGGCGGCGCTGCTGCGACTGGCAGCGGCGGCCGTCGGGCGCACGGCGACGGCGCTGGGCGCCTTCTACCGCCGTCTGTCGGCCCGCATCGGCAAGGCCAAGGCGGTCACGGCAACGGCGCGCAAGATCGCGGTCCTCTTCTACAACATGCTCCGCCATGGGATGAACTACGCCGATCCGGGGGCCTCCTCGTATGAGGAGCGCTACCGGCAGCGGGTCCTGAGCAACCTGCGACGCCGGGCCAAGTCACTCGGATATATCTTGCAGAAGGCAGACCCTGCCCCAACCGCCATGGCTGTTTCTTAGGAACCCGGACATATCTCGTGTCACCGACACACACTCCGGTGGGGGTAGACTTATGCAAGAGAGCCGACTTGAATACGCTGACCGCGTCTGCCCTTAGTACTACAGCCGGGGTTGATGAGTTCTGGTTCTGCGGGTCCAGTGTGATCGTCTGGCGCGCTGCTGGTGTCGGCGTCGCCAGTTCGACCAAGCGAGGATGCGACCGGGATCGGGCGGCCGTGCCCAGACGAGACGCCAGATGAGCCGGCGCACCTCGGGAACCGTAAGGGGCAGCAAGTCTGCCGCGAGGTCGAGGTCCTCTCCCCCTGATGGCGTGCTGACGCACAACGGCCAGATAAGCATGGGC
>DASRTX010000377.1:0-3364 GCA_035655715.1 Myxococcales bacterium
GCCGGGCCTGGGTGGTGAAGAAGGGCGCCAAGGCCCCACAGGCGGCAGGCGTCATCCACACCGATTTCGAGCGCGGGTTCATCAAGGCCGAGGTGATCCGCTGGGACGAGCTCTTGCGTTACGGTTCGGAGGCGGCGGCGAAGAGCAAGGGCGCCATGCGCATGGAAGGCAAGGAGTACGTCGTCCAGGACGGCGACGTGATGCATTTCTTGTTCAACGTCTAAGCTCACTTCGGAACGCCAACCGCTCTGCCGCTGATGGACGCTCTTCGATCACACCAGGGGGCGACTCGCGTCTCCCCCTGGACCCCCACGCGTTCTGGACCCGCACCCACACCCGAACGGGGGAAAAATCGCGAGAGGTGGCTGGTTACTGGTACTTAACCCCTCGTGGATCCGGTCCAGAAGCTCCGAGCGGAGACCCAGCGCCGGCGCACGTTTGCCATCATCTCGCATCCCGATGCGGGCAAGACGACCCTCACCGAAAAGCTGCTCCTGCACGGCGGCGCCATCCACCTCGCGGGGGCGGTGAAGGCGCGTGGCGCCCAGCGCCACGTCACCTCGGACTGGATGGAGTTGGAGCGCCAGCGCGGCATCTCCGTCACCAGCTCGGTGCTCCAGTTCGAGCACCAGGGATTCCGCATCAACCTGCTCGACACCCCTGGCCACCAGGACTTCTCCGAGGACACCTACCGCACACTCGCGGCCGCCGACGCCGCCGTCATGCTGATCGACAGCGCCAAGGGCGTGGAGGCCCAGACCCGCAAGCTCTTCCAGGTCTGCCGGCGCCGCGGCATCCCCATCTTCACCTTCGTCAACAAGATGGACCGCCTGGGACGGGAGCCGTTCGACAACCTGCACGAGGTGGAAGAGGTGCTGGGCATCCGCACCTGTCCCATCACCTGGCCTCTGGGGCAAGGCACCGACTTCAAAGGCGTTTTCCAACTTTTCGACGCGTCGTGGCAGCGACGGCCCGTGGCCGGGGACCTCCCGCCGCGGGTCCGCGAAGAGATCGAGCTCCTGGAGGCCGCGGGGGACCCCTTCGACGAGGATCGGGTCCTGCGCGGCGAGCTGTCGCCCGCATTCTTCGGATCGGCGATGACGGAGGTCGGCGTGGACGAGTTCCTCGACGCGTTCGTCCGGTTGGCGCCTGCGCCCGGCCCCCGTGTGCGCGTGGACGGCGCCAAGGTCGACCCCGAGGAGCCCCGGTTCTCCGGCTTCGTCTTCAAGATCCAGGCGAACATGGACCCCGCGCACCGCGATCGGCTCGCGTTTTTACGCGTCTGCTCCGGCCGGTTCTACCGGGGGATGGACGCGCGCCTGCCCCGGGAGGAGAAGCCGATCCGCCTCTCCATGCCCCACCAGCTGTTCGGTGCCGAACGCCACGTCATCGAGGAGGCCTGGCCGGGCGACGTGATCGGCCTCTTCGACACCGGGGCGCTGCGCATCGGCGACACCCTCTGCGAAGGGCAGGCCTTCGAATACGCGGAACTGCCCCGTTTCTCTCCCGAAATCTTCGCCCGGGTGCGCGCCAGGGACGCCCTCAAGCGCAAGCAGTTCGAGAAGGGCCTCGACCAACTCTCGCAGGAGGGCGCCATCCAGATCTTCCACCAGCGCGGCGGCGGCATGCGCGACCCGATCGTGGGCGCCGTGGGAGCGCTGCAGCTGGAAGTGCTGCAATATCGCCTTCTCCACGAATACAACGCCGATCTGCTGCTGGACCGGCTGCCCTACCAGGTGGCCCGCTGGGTCGCAGGCGAAGGCTTCGACCCGGCCCGGTTCGAGACCGAGGTGGACGCGCTCTGCGTCGAGGACCGCGACCAGAACCCCATCGCACTGTTCAAGAGTGAATGGAACCTGAACTACGCGATGGGCCGCCATCCGGCCTGGACCTGGTCGCCAACCGCTCCCGTCGTTCCCTTGTCCAAACGTAAATAGGTGGGAGCTAAGCGCACTTCTCCGAGCACACCCGCTGTCTACCTTGAGAGCTGATGAAATCCCGCAACCTCGCCATCGTGTTCGCCGGCCTCTGCGGGTACGCGGAGCGGCTCGGGGCGCAGACGTGGGAGGAATCCCAGCGCATGCTGCGCCTGCACGAGGCGTTGGTGGATCCGGCCTTCCGCAAGTTCAGCGGGCGGCGCGTGAAGCAGATCGGCGGCACTTTTCTGGTGGCGTTCGATTCGCCCACCCAGGCCGTCCTCTGCGCGGCGGCGCTGCGGGAGCGGGTGCGCCGGTTCGACGAGGTCCTGCCGCCCGAGCGGCGCATCCAGGCGCGCGTCGGCATCCACCTGGGCGAGGTGCGGCTCGACCGCGGCGACGTCTTCGGCGAGCCGGTGAACATCGCCTCCCGCATCGAGGCGCTGGCCGGCCCCGGCGAGGTCCTGCTCGGCGAATCGGTGTGGCTGTCGATGAGCCGCGCCGAGGTGCGCTGCGAGGACGCCGGCGAACGTCTGCTCAAGGGCGTGCCCGAGCCGGTGCGCGTTTTCCGCCTGGTCGGCGCGCTCTCGCCCCTGCCCGACCTGGGTCCGCTGCCCTCGCCTGACGGCGCCGAGGTCCCCGGCGAGGTCTCCCGCCACCTGCTGGCCGCGGCCGATGCCGCCGCGCGCCACGCCCAGGAAGTGCTGCCGCGGCTGCCCGACAAGGTCCGCGTCTTCGTCGGCGCGGGGCTCGCGGCCATGCTCGCGGTGGCGGCGGCCTTCTTCGCGCTGGCCCGCCTGGGGGTGTTGCCGTGAGGCGTCCCCCGCGCAACCTGGTCCTGCTGCTCTCGGACATGAAGGGCTTCACGGCCCGGACCAGCAGCCAGACGCGCGATCAGAACGCGCGCATGCTGGCGCTGCACGACGCCCTGCTCCTGCCCATCGTGCGCGGCTACAACGGCCGCAAGGTGAAGAGCATGGGCGACGCGCTGCTGGCCGCCTTCCTCTCCCCCACCGACGCCGCGCTCTGCGCCATGGCCATGCAGGACCGGCTGGCGTCCTGGAACGCGCTGGCCGAGCCCGGTGAGCGCATCGAGATCCGCATCGCCCTCAGCCAGGGCGAGGTGCGCAGGTCGCGCGGCGATCTCCACGGCGAGGCGATGGGGCTCGCGGTGGCGGCGGAGGCGCGGGCGGACGCCGGCGAGGTGGTGCTGACCGACGCCGTCTACCTCTCCATGAACAAGAGCGAGGCGCCCACGGAGATCGTCGGCGAGGCGCCGCTCAGCGGCGGCGGCCGCATCCGCCTGCGGCGCGCGCTGCGCAGCTCCGACCCGCTCTCTCCCTACGGCGGCTTCGCGCTCTCCAGGCTGGGGAAGCTGCCCGACCCCGCGCGGGCAGTGCGCCTGCGCATGGCGGTGGACCGCACCCTGGACTTCGCCCGCCGGCGGG
>DASRTX010000378.1:0-4611 GCA_035655715.1 Myxococcales bacterium
TCGGACAGCTGGACAGGCGCCTTCCTCGCTGGAGCCGCTCGCTTAGCCGCCGCTTTTGGCTTGCGCCCCAAGGTCCTGCGCGTCTTGGGCATGGGCGTCCTTGTCTATCATGCAAGCAGGCGAGCCCGCCCGTCCCCCGACGATTTCGTTTGCGCCGATTTCAGCGCAACGGTAGTGAGCTGACGTGCGTCCGCGTAAGACGAAGGTCCGGGCGCCGCGGCGCAGCAGCACCACCCGGCCTCTGCAGCGAATTGCCAGCCTCGCCGAAGCTACTGCCCACGACGTCCGCAACACGCTGGGCGGCGTCGTGCTCCGGTTGCGCCTGCTCCAGGGCGCCGTCCCCGCGCAGCGCGAGCAGCTGCTCCTGGTCGAGCGCGTGCTCAACGACGCGCTGGCCTCGCTGGGCCGTCTCCAAGATGCGGCGCGCGGGCGGCGCACGCGCACGGCGCGGACTGCCGACCTGCACCAGGTACTCGCCGACGCCGCGGCGGTGGCGCTCGTCCCGGTTGAACTGCGGCTCCCTCCGCGGCTGCCCCGGGTCCGCGGAGGTCCCGCCGCGCTCAAGCACGTCTTCCTCAACCTGCTCCTCAACGCCCGGGACACCGCCGGCCGGGCGCGGATCTCGGCGCGCCGGGAGCGGCGCGGCGTGACCGTGGTGGTGAGCGACGACGGGCCGGGAATCCCGCCCGCCGACCTGCCGCGCATCTTCGAGCTGCACTTCACCAGCAAGGGAACCCGCGGCGGCCTGGGGCTCCCCATCGCGCTCGCCGAGCTGCAGCGCATCGGGGGCACCATCACCGCCTCGAACCAGCCCACCGGCGGCGCCGTCTTCACGCTCTGGCTGCCGCCGGCCTGATCAGGTCCCCAGCAGGCCGTGGCGCGCGGCCAGGTGGATGAGCTCCGCGGCCGAGTGGACGCGCAGCTTGCGCAGGATGCGCGAGCGGTGCGTCTCCACCGTGCGCCGGCTGATCCCCAGCTGCTGCGCCACCTTCTCGTTGGTGTGGCCCTGCACCAGGAGCGCGAACACCTCGCGCTCGCGTCGGGAGAGCGCCCCCAGCGGGCCTTCGCGCCCCCTGCGCAGCCTCCGCTCCACGCCCTCGGCCGAGACGTGCGGCGGCAAATAGGTGCGCCCCTGCGCCACCGTACGCAGTGCTTCGAGCAGCTCCTCCAGCGGCTGGTCCTTGCCCGCGTATCCCAGCGCGCCGGCTGCCAGCGCGTCGGCCACCGTGTGCTCCTCGACGCGCATGCTGATCATCAGCAGCCGGCGATTCGGCTCGCGCCGCAGGATCTCGCGCGCGGCGGTGATGCCGTCCGCGCCGGGGAGCACCACGTCCAGCAAGACGAGATCCGGCTGCGCCTCCTCCAGCATGGCGTAGCCGGCTTGCGCATCCGCCGCCTCTGCCACCACCAGCAGATCCCCCTGGGTGGAGAGCACCGCCCGCAAACCCGCGCGATACACGGGATGATCGTCGATCACTGCGACTTTCAGGACCATTTACCCTTTCGGTTGTATCGAACGCGCGCGGTTCTTCAAATCAGCCGCGCGAGAAGAGCCGCTTGCCGAGCCCGAGATCGCCGAACACCACCACCGCGAGAAAGAGCGCGAGCAGGAGCAGCATCCCGGCCACGTGCACCGCCGATTCGATGCGTTCGTTCACGCGGCGGCGGGTGACCAGCTCGATGCCGAGGAAGACCAGACGGCCGCCGTCCAGCGCGGGCACGGGAAGGAAGTTGAAGAGGCCCAGCCCCACCGAGATGGTGGCGACCACTTGCGCGAAGTCGGAGAGGCCGCGCTTCACCTCCGCCGACGCCTGCTTGACGATGGCGATGGGTCCGGACAGCGAAGCGCCGCCGCGGCCCCGGGCCATGTCCCAGAGCGCGGAAACCGTCTCCGCGTTCATCTCCCAGACCGCGGCAGCGGCCCGCGGCACGGCGCTCGCGACGTCCAGCCGCACCAGCACCTGGTCGCGGCCCACCGAGATGGTGCCGTTGGCCGGTCGCACCACGTGTGTGCGGTGGACGCCGCCGCGCAGGATCTCGATCTGCCGCTCCGCCGGAGCGCCGGCCTTGTGGAGCTCGCGGCGCAGGTCGTCCAGCGATCCCACCGGGACGCCGTCGACCGCCAGCACCTGGTCGCCGCTGTGCAGCCCGGCGGCCGCCGCCGGCCCGTCCGGCAGCACCTGGATGCGGGTGGTCTTGAGGTCGACGAAGCCGCTGGACACGTAGAGCAGCGCGATGATGAGGAAGGCAACGAAGTAGTTGACGCCCGGCCCGGCGGCGATGACCAGGAAGCGGCGCCAGGCAGGCTTGTTCACGTACGAACCGGCGTCGTTGGGATCCTGCGCCGCCGGATCGTCAGGCGTGAAGCCGGCGATCTTGCAGTAGCCGCCGAGCGGCAGGGCGCTGAGCCGGTAGTCGGTCTCTCCGCGGCGAAAGCCCCAGATGCGCGGACCGAAACCGAGCGAGTAGGTCTCCACTCGCATGCCCATCAGGCGGGCGAGGAGCAAGTGGCCAGCCTCGTGGGCGGCGATGAGCAGCCCGAGGCCGATGACGGCGACAATGATGGCCATGAGTGCGCGCAGCATAGCCGATGCCGCCCGCGAGGGGAGGAACTACGTTGTGCTGCGGATATCCTGGGGGCACGCATGCGACGATTCCTGATCCTGAGCGGTGCTGCGCTGGCAGTGGCGTGCGCATCCCACCAGCAGCAAGCGGTAAAGCTGGACGATTCGGGGCTGGCGCGCCTCGACGAGCAGCAGATGCAACCGGTGGACGATGCGCGAATCGAGCAGGGGCGTGCGCAGGATGCGCTGGCGCGGGCCCGCGCCAACGAGGCCGATGCCCGTGCGCGGCTGGAGGTGGCGAAGAGCGACCGCAACGTGGCCGACGCGCAGTACAAGCGCGCACTGGCGGAGAGGGATCTGCTGAAGAAGCAGTACGCATCGCCCGACCAGCTGGCGCCGGTGGAGCAGGACATCGCCGCCTCACAGGACCGCATCAAGGCGGCGGATCTGAAGCTGCAGTACGTGCAGCAGATGATCGCGGTTTCGGAATCGGAGCGGAAGGTAGCCGAGGCGCACGTCAACACGACGGCGGCGATGGTGGAGCAGGCCAAGTACCGCGCGATGAAGACGAACAACGTGCCCCAGGTGGCCTCGGCCAACGCGGGCGACATCGACGGGCGCGTGGCCCAGGCCGAGTCACAGGAGGCGGCGTTCCAGCGAGAGGCGGCGGAGCGGCGCACCAAGGCCGTCGATCTCTACAATCGCTGGCAGCAAGCCGACCTGCGGTCGCGCTCCGTGGCCCGGCCCTCGACGATCCCCGTGCCTCCCCCGACCGCCGGCCAACCGACGTCGCACTGAAGCCGTGCACGGGCTCGAGCACGTGGTGGTGACCTAGAGCGCCCGTTTCTGGCCGTTGCGGGACCAGGTGAAATAGTCGCGCAGGATGTCCGCGTGGTCGAAGCAGAGGTCCGACCAGGGGATCTCGGCTTCCGAGAACCACTTCGCGTCCGCCGCGTCGTCTCCGGCCTTCAACTTGCCGCCCTTGGCCCGGCACGCATAGACGGTGGAGATGGTGTGCTTGCGCGGGTCGCGGCGCGGGTCCGAATAGGTGAAGAGCTGCGCCACCAGCTCCACCTCGAGGTCGGTCTCCTCCTTCGCCTCGCGCCTGCAGGCCGCCCCCAGCTCCTCGCCCTGATCGACGAATCCGCCCGGCAGCGCCCAGCCTTTCGGATCGTTCTTGCGCAGGATCAGCACCACGCGCCCGTCGGGGCCGGCGATGACCGCGTCGGTGGTGGGCAGGGGATTGCGGTGCTCCGGACTCACGGCACCACCAGGCCGGAAGGCGCTGCGGGCGGGGGCGTCTGCCGCTTGTCGTTGGCGAAGCGGCCCCTGAGCGCGTGGGTGAAGAGCCCGCGGCAGAACGGGCTGCCCGGCTCGTTCTCCAGCGCGCGCGCCGAGGCCACCGCGGTCCGCGCCGCGTCCATCCTCCCCTCCGAGGCGAGGATGTGGGCCATCTCGATCAGGCGACGGCTGTAGAGCGCCCGCCGCGCCGGCGTGAAGTAGGCCAGCGCCGCCTCTTCCGCGGCGTGCTCGAACGCCTGCATCCGCTGCGCGTCGTCGATGTAGAGCTGGCTGGTCGCCACCTCGTCCACGCGCAGCGCGAAGCGGCGCAGGTCGTCCTCCTCGGGGATCCAGGCGAGGAAGAGCGGATCCTCGAAGAGCGCGCCGCCCGCCATCTTGTGCGCGAGCTCGTCCTCCACCTCGACGGCGAGGCCGGGCGAGGCCGGTGGCGTCTCCGGGGCGGGGCCCAGGACGCGGAGGGCTTCGGCGTACTGCTGCGGCGGCGAGAAGCCGTTGCGCGACCCCGCCGCCTCCGCGTCGGCGATCAGCTGTCGCGCGTGGTCCTTGGGGATCTCCGCGGTCGTCACCGGTCCCTGGCGCGGCAGCCGCTTGACGAATTCGCGAAAGCTGCGGCGCGAAAGGCCCAGCGTATCGGAGGCGAGGATGCCCTTCTGATCCGAGATCACGATCTGCACCACCTCCACGCCCTGGCGCGCCGGCCGCGCCCACCAGACGGCGCGCTCGCCCCAGGCGTCGAGGCTGCTCG
>DASRTX010000379.1:0-2417 GCA_035655715.1 Myxococcales bacterium
CAGTTCCGCGCGGGGACACGCGGGGTGACGCCGGGGGCCGGCATCGGCCGTCCGTCCACGACAACGGCCGGGCACGCGGAGGTATGGATGGAATTCTCTTCGGCCTGAGCGGCCGTCGACGCGGCCGGCCGACCGACGCCGGCCCCCGGCTGTTCGCGCGTTCGAGGCGTTCGGGCCGGTGCCACCGCGCGGGCGGGATCTTGTCCGGTACCCGCGACTTCCGCTTCACGGCGGATCCCGATGTTGCGCGGAACACGAGGCCGTCCACCCCAGCTTGCACGCCTTGGCGCGGTACTCGGCTGCCGATGCCAGCTTCTCGGAGCCGCCTTCCTTTTCGAGGAGCATCGCCATGAATTCGCAGGCCCTGCCGGCACCGCATGCGCAGGCGACCTCCACGTAGTCGCCGAAAGTGGTGGTGCCGGAGGCGTCCTCGAGGTTGTCGCAGTTCAGCTCCGACTTGGACGAAGGCCTCGGAGAAGCGTGGCAGCCCAAGATGAGGGCCATGCAAACACAGATCGAGAGGGTCGCGCGCATGACAACATCAGCGTACCCTGACTGGGCGCAGGTTGCGTTGGGCTCCCGGTTCAGCCAGCCGGATTCCGATACACAGCATCCATCCTTCCGGCGCGGCGGTCAGGGCTGGCTTCGTTCCGTGCCAGGAGGTGGAGCAGTACGGATCGACGTCCCTTGGATCCGTTCCCGGCCCGCAGAGTCCATGCCGGCGCCAGTTCTCGAGGACGTAGCGGATGGCATTCGCGGCTTCGCGCGGCGACTTCAGGAGGTGCGCATGGTACCGGTCCGCGAACACCTTGCCGCGGCGGCGCATCACCTTGTTGAGGGCCCGCGCCATGCGCACCTCGAGCCCCTTCATGGCGCGGCCCAGGGCGACCGCATCCGGGGCCTCCACGATGGTGTGCACATGGTTGCCCTGGACGGAGAAATGGACGAGCCGGAAGCCGAAGCGCGCGCAGCCGCCGGCGAACGCGCGCCGGAGAGCGCGGAAACAGCGGTGGGAGCGCAGGTTCCAGACCTCGGCCCGAAGCGGGGTCGTGACGTGGAGGACACCGCGGCGGAAGGGCCTGCGCGGCCGGTGCGGAACGCTCTTGCGGGCTGCCTTCTGCTTGCGACCAGCCCCGCGCCGCGTGCCGCCCCAGGTCTTGAGCGGCAATGCCTGTTGCTTTGGCTTCATATTGCCACGGTACAGAAGGGGTCTGACATCGCGGCGGACATGAGCCCATTCATCTTGATTGAGCGCACAACCGCCCGGGAGCCGGACGCCACACGGCGGAAGCGTGGCGCACCGCTGGTTCACGCGATCCAGCAATAGGGCGCGGCATTCTCCATGACAGGCTCCCAATGGTCGTCCCGACCGCGATCGAGTGGCGTGGATTGTCGCGAGGCGCTCGCCGCCCGGTGAGGCTGCGCCCGCTCTCTTCCGATAGGCCATGACCGATTGTGCGCCCATTCATCTTGATTGGGCGCACAACTCCACGTCCGCGCACGACCGGCCAATCATCGGCGTTGGCACGAGTTGCGTATCGCGCCCGCGCGGCGGAACCGGCTCGGACGCCTCGCCGCGCGCGAACAGCCGGGGCCGGCGTCGGTCGGCCGGCCGCCTCGACGGCCGCAAAAGCCGCAGAGCATTCCATCCACACCTCCGCGTGCGCGGCCGTTGTGGTGGACGGACGGCCGATGCCGGCCACCGGCGTCCCCCGCGTGTCCCAGCGCGGATTTACCAGGCCGGAAGCCGCCAGCGGATCTACCTCACGACCAGCACCGGCTTCGGGCAAATCTGCACCAGCCGATCCGCCACGCTGCCGATCAAGATGCGCGAGACGGCGCTGCGGCCGCGGTGGCCCACCACCACGAGCTCGACCTCCGGCTGCTGGGCCAGCGTGGCCAACTTCTCCGCCGCCAGCCCGTCGATCACCTGCGTCTCGATGGGCACGCCCTGCTTTCCGAACTGCTGCGCCAGCTCATCGACGATGGCCCGCGCGGCCTCCCGGTGCGCCTCGAGCTGCTCGGGAAAGGCGATGGCGTCGGGCGAGAAGGCGTCGAAGGGAGCCACCACGCAGGCGAGCCGGACCAGCGACTTGCGGGCTGCCGCCAGATCGACGGCGGTCGCCAGGGCCGCCCGGGACTCCTTGGAGCCATCCACACCGACCAGGATCTGCTTCATGGCTTGCCTCGTCGCCGCAGAGGCGCGGCGCACTGGAAATTGCCGCAACTCCCGTGCCGGCCGCGCGCCGGACACCACCGCGCCCGGGACGCCGGCAACCGCTGCGCCGGGCCTCCCCGAAACGCAGGGCCTTCGCCCCTCGCTTGATGATCCGTCCGGGTCCTCCGGCCTCCAGATGACGAGATCGCGCCCGCGCGGCGGGACCGGCTCGAACGCCTCGCCTCGCGCGAACAGCCGG
>DASRTX010000380.1:0-2270 GCA_035655715.1 Myxococcales bacterium
TTCTTTACGCGGGCTGGTGTAATCAGTGCTTTTGTATGTTTAAGCGACGCTGGTGCACGGAGGCGAGTGAGCCGACAGTACTGGTCCTGCCCGGTCTGTGATGTCAGGCGACGCGAATGGAAACCGGCTTCGCAACCCGGATCATGCGGTTGAGCACCTCGGCGGCCATGGCGGCTTCGCCTTGCTGAGCAGGCAAAATGCGGGCGCGCAGCTTCGGTCCGATGATCGCCTTGTAGCGTCCGACCGCGGTCTCCGCGAGACTGCGTCGGCCATAGCCTGTTGCCTTCTGCCAAGCCATGCGGCCCTTCTCTGCGATGAGCCGGATGTGGCGATCGCGCTGGCTCTGCGCGTCCGCCTCCCCTGTGCCCGGCACTGCCGACGCACGTGGCGGGATGACGACGTCAGGCAGCGGATCGGGCTGGCGGCTGGTGATAGCCTGGTGCACGGGATCGCCGTCGTACGCGCCGTCGGCCGTCACGGACGCGATCTCGCCCTCGATTTGCGCGGGCAGCGCCGGCGCCCGACCGGTATCGTCAGTGGCATTGTCGGTCAGCACGCGGGCGATGAGCTCGCCGGTATCGGCGTCGACGGCGATATGGAGCTTGCGCCAGGACCGGCGCGCCCGACCGTGCTTCTCCTGGTCCCACTCGCCCTGGCCGAAGAGCTTGAGGCCGGTGCTGTCGATGGCATCAGTACTAGCCCATCCTATTCGCCGGACCGGAGTGTCGCGCGTGCTGGTGTGCTGAGTTGAGCGCTGGACATGCGCGCGCATCCGCTTGCGGCGGTGTGGTAGCGGCTGGCGGGGCGGCGTTGGAGGTTGCTGGGCGGGAGGCGCGGGGGCACTGGCCCCGTTGATCATGGCCCGGCTGGTTGGAAGCTGCGGGCGAGGCCGCGGAACAGCACCGCATGCGGGCAGGCGGCGGCGAAGGCGATGCGGACCCGACTGGCGGTCTCGATGACGCGGCCTGCCACCTTGAGCAGGCGCAGCCTGAGGGTGGCGAATTCGGCGCTGGCCAACTCGTGTGTCCTGGGGATCTGATCGCGCAAGCTCAGCAACAGCCAGTAGGCGGCGGTGTGCAGCACCAGGCGGACCTGGTTGGCCAGCGGCGAACGGCAGCTGGTGCGATCGGAGGCGAGCTGGGCCTTGTGGAGCTTCACCAGATTCTCCGCCTGTCCCCTCGCGCAGTATAGGCCGTCATAGACCCACTCGGCGCTGCCCCGGGCGAAGCTGGTGACCACGAAGCGGATATCCAGGCCTTGGGTGCTGGCCTCGATACGGGCAACCACGCGGCGCTCGCAGGACCAAGACTTGGCCCGGTACTGGGTCTCGGTATAACGGCGCAGGACCGGCACGCTCGCCTCGGCGCGGCGGACGCGCACGTCGTCGGCGGTCTCCTCCACGGCCGCCCGCAGCACGGCGTTGGTCGGCAGGCCGAAGATGTAGTCGATGCCCTCGGCCTCGCAGAAGGCCATCACCTCCGGGCGGCCGTAGTGGCCGTCGCCGCGCAGGGTGATGTGGGTGCTCGGCCAGTGGCGCCGGATCTGCCGGACCAGGCGGCGCAGATGCCCCCGGATCTCCTGACCTGAGGGGGTCTTGCCCGGTCGCAGCAGCACCATCACCGGTCGGGAGGTTGCGGTGTCGTAGACGTGGATCGGCAGGAAGCAGCGCTCGTCATAGTGGGCGTTGAATAGCGACAGTTGCTGGCGCCCGTGCACCACGTCCACCGTGTCGTCGATGTCCAGCGTCACCGCCGCGGGTGGCTTGGGGTAGCTGGCGCAGTAGAGATCCACCATGGCCCGCATCAGCCGGATCACCTCGCGCAGGCTGGGGGCGTTCTCCCAGCGCGACATGGTCGGCTGCGAGCAGAGGTCTCGTCCGCTGTCGGGCAGGCGACCGCAGGCCAGCTTGAAGCCAGGATCCCGGCGCAGGTGGTCGAGGTCGTCGGCATCCTCGTAGCCGCAGGCAATCGCCAGGATCCGCGCCCGCAGGATGTCGGCCAGCGGATGGACCACCCGCGACGGGTCGCGGGGATCGGCGATCAGCCCCGCCAGCCGATCGCATATGCCGAGATGGCGCTCGGCCGCGGCCAGCAGCATGACCCCGCCGTCCGAGGTCAGACGCCCGCCGTCGAAGGCAGCCGTCAGCTTCTTGCGGCCAATCGCTGGAAAGCCGAAGGGCTCGATCGTATCGTCGTCCATGGCGGGTGTGGCGCGGCCTGATGCTGCGGGTTGGTCTCGGCACCCAAATCCGTAAACACATCCAGCAGCGT
>DASRTX010000381.1:0-10202 GCA_035655715.1 Myxococcales bacterium
GGCCTGCGGATCGCGTTCGTGGAGCTGTCGCGCCCGCAGCTGGAGACATCGGCGCAAGACGAGCCCGCGCCTGCGGGGCTGGAGGCATGGGCTGCGCGCCACTCCAGCCTGATCGCGCACCGGGCCTCCCTTCGCGGCGAGAGCTTCGAGCGGCTCCCGGGACTGATCCTCTATCCGCGCAAGCTCGACGGGTCGGAGATCCATCTCGGCGAACAGCTGGACGCGCTGCTCGGGATCGCGCCCCGGGCGGCACCGGCGCCGGAGGTGTTCCCCACCATGCCGGCGGGTCGTGCGACCTCGGCGCCGGAGGCGGCCTTTCGCGTGCTCGCCGTGGGCCGCGAGCTCCGGGAGGCGGGAGTCAAAGTGGTGTTCGTGGTGCCGCCGCTCTTGCCCTGTGAGCCGGCCGAGGACATGGGCGCCGCAGGGGCGGCCGTTGCGGCAGAGTTTCCGGTGTGGAGCTACCAGGAGGCGCGCCTGCCCGCGGAGGGCTTCCGCGACTGCGGGCATCTCAACGCTGAAGGTCGCGCCGCCTTCAGCCGCGCGCTGGCGGACGAGGCGGCGCGCGCCGGGTTCGCCCAGGCGATGGCGACGCGGAGCGACTGATGCTCTTCACCAGCGCCGCGTTCCTCCTTTTCGTCGCCTGCGCCGTAGCGGTGCACTGGGCCCTGCCCTGGCAGCGGGCGCGGCTCTGCGTCCTGCTCGCGGCCTCGTTCTGGTTCTACGCTGCCCACCACTGGCCTTCCCTCTTCCTCCTCCTCGGCTTCATCCTCGCCAACTACCTGCTCGCCCTGGCGCAGGATGGCCGCCGCTCGCGCACCCTCTTGGCGGCGGCGGTCGCGGCGAACCTGGCCGCGCTGGGCTGGTTCAAGTATGCCGCCTTCCTCGCCGGGATCGCCGAGGCGCTCCTCCGGATCCCGGTCCCGCGCCCGCCGGCGTACCTGCCGCTGGGCATCTCCTTCTTCACCTTCCAGGTGGTCGCGTACCAGGTCGACGTCTACCGCGGGACGGTGCGCGCGGAGCGATCGCTGCTCGTCTTCGCGGTGTTCAAGTGCTTCTTCGCGCAGCTGGTGGCCGGGCCCATCGTGCGCGCCAGCGAGTTCCTGCCGCAGCTTCGCGAGCGCCGGCGGTTCGATGCCGAGGGCTTCCACCAGGGTCTCTTCCTGGTGGTGGCAGGCCTCGCGCTCAAAGTGGGCGTCGCCGACGTGCTGGCGCAGTTCGTCGCGCAGGACTTCGCCGACCCCGGGCGGCTCGCCACCAGCACGGCCTGGACCGGAGCGTACGCCTTCGCCTTCCAGCTCTATGCCGACTTCTGGGGATACTCGACCATGGCGGTGGGCATCGGGCTGCTCTTCGGCCTTGCGCTGCCGCTCAACTTCCGCGACCCCTACCTGTCCGAAAGCCTGCGCGACTTCTGGCGGCGCTGGCACGTGACGCTCTCCACCTGGTTCCGCGATTACCTCTACATCCCGCTGGGCGGCAACCGGCGCGCTCCGCGGCGGAACCTCGTCCTCACCATGGCGGTGGCAGGCCTCTGGCACGGGGCGGGATTGACCTTCCTGCTCTGGGGAGCGCTGCACGGCATCTGGCTCGCGGCCGAGCGCGAGATGGCCTTCTGGAAACGCCTGCCGCGCGCCCTGCGCGTGCTGCTCGTGTTCCACGGCGTGGCGGTGCTCTTCGCCGTCTTTCGCGCGCCCGGCCTGCACGCCGCGCTCGCGTACCTCGCGCGGCTCTTCTTGCCGCCCTGGCGCGCCGAGGCCGTCCCCGGCCTGCTCGCGGGCTGGCTGCTGGGATTCGCGCTGCTCATGTCGCCGCTTTCCGCCTTGATCGCCGGCCGCAGCTTCCTCTTGCTGCGCGTGCGCTGGCAGGTGGCCGCCACCACCGCGCTGGTGCTGTTCACGCTGGCGCACGCCGGCGCGCAGATCGACTTCATCTACTTCACTTTCTAGGAGGTCCCATGCGAATCCTGCTCGCGCTGCTCGTCGCCCTGCCCGCCGCCGCAAAAGAGCGCGAAGGCGTGGTCGCCCCGCCCACGGTCCAAGTGTCGGGCAAGCAGCTCCACCTCGCCGGCATGGGCCTGCGCAAGAAGCTCTGGTTCAAGGTGTACATCGCCAGCCTGTATCTGGAGACGCCCAGCGAGAACGCCGAGCAGGTGATCTCCTCCGACCAGGTGAAGCGCGTGCAGATGAGCATGCTCCGCGATTTGGAGCGCGGGAAGATCGTCGAGGCCGTGCAGGAGGGGTTCCAGAAGAATTCCGGCCCCGAGATGCCCCGCCTGCAGCAGCGCCTCGATCAGTTCATCAAGAGCATCCCCGACCTCAAGGCTGGCCAGACCATCGTGATCACCTACGCGCCGGGGAGCGGCACGCTGATCAAGGCGGGCGGCGGCGACGAGGTCACGCTGCCCGGCAAGGACTTCGCCGACGCGCTCTTCTCGGTCTGGCTGGGACGTCAGCCGGTGGACGACGAGCTCAAGCGCGAGATGCTGATCAACCGCTGACCGGGGCCAAGGCGGGCCTGCCGCGCGAACGCGCGCTGAAGCCACTCGCGCACGAAGCGCGCCGGCAGCGCGTGCGGCTCGCCCAGCGCGGTCAGCTCCACCGCGGCGAACCTTCCCTGAAGATCGAAGAGCGGTCCGCCCCAGAAGCGTGAATCGATCGGGTGGCTGCTGGCCACGGCGAAGACGCTGCCCCGGCTGTCGGAGACCGTCACATCGATGGCGGTGATCTGGTCTTCACCGACGCCCATGGCGATGAGCGTCTCCCCCTGCGTCGGATCCTCTTCCGCGAACGCCACCGGCGGGAGCAGCGGCGCGTCGTCGGCCAATTTGAGCAGGGCGAGATCGAGGTGCGTGTCGGCCGAGACCAGCCGGGCCAGGGCGACGCCCTGATCGGGGAGCATCACCTCGATGCGCGGCAGCGGAGCCACCGCGTCCCCGCCGGCAGCCGCGGCCACCGCGTGCAGGGTGGTGAGGGCCAGGCGCGGACCCACCAGGATCCCCGTGGAGTAGCTCGCCGCCTCCCCGGCCTGCCCGCGCACCTGCACCACGGTGCCGTGCACGCGATCGGCGATGGACTTGAGGTCCGGCTTGTCGGGAACGATCACCGCCGCCACCAGCGCAAACGCCGCCATCCACATGGGCACCTCCACACGAGCGGGGCGAGTGTGCGCAGGCCTTGTTGCGGCGGCGTATCGGGAACGTTTCCGATTGTGACGCTTGCGGGTGGCAAAGCGGCGCGCCGCTCCCCACCTTGCGCTCCAGGAGATCCCCGATGCCAGACAAGGAAACGCTCGAACGCGTGCAGAGCGACAAGCGGCAAGGAAAATCGCCGTCCACGCAGGCGGGGGAGTTCGTCCGCCAGGAGATCCACCACGTCCGACAGGGCAAGCACGGCGCGCGGTCCACCAAACAGGCCATCGCCATCGGCCTGTCCGAGGCGCGGCGCGCCGGCGTGAAGCTGCCGCCGCCCAAGCGCGGAGCCAGATCGAGCACGCGGAAGCAGGCGCGGCGCGACGTGGCCAAGGGTCGCCGCGGCGGACAGCGCACCTCACCGCGGCGCTCGAGCGCGGTACGAAAGGCGCTGAAGCGGGAAGGACGGTCGGCGGCGTCGCGGCCGGCGTTGTCGCGGCAGGCGCGCGCGGCGGCGAGGCGCCGGAGCGCAACCAGCCGCCGGAACGCAGCCCGCAAGGGCGCTGCCACCAAGGGCCCCGCACGCCGGAGCGCGGCGGCGCGCAAGGCGGCGCGCTCGCGCAAGTCGCGGTCCTAGAAGCGTCGCGCTATTGTCGCCGGCGATGCCGGCGGCGTTCCGCGTCCATGGGGCGGTGAAGTCGTACGCCGGCGCGCGGGCGCTGGGGCCCATCGATCTGGCCATCGAGCCGGGCACCACCACCTTGCTGCTCGGGCCCAGCGGCAGCGGCAAGTCCACGCTCCTCCGGCTCCTCAACGGCCTGCTGCAGCCCGACTCCGGCACGGTGCTCTTCGACGGCGAGCCGCCCACGCTGCGCTCGCGCCTGCGGCTCGGGTACGTCATCCAGGGCGGCGGGCTCTTTCCGCACCTTACAGCGGAGGGCAACGTCGCGCTCCTGGCGCGCTGGCTGGGGTGGGACGCCGCGCGGATCGCGCAGCGGATGGGGGCGCTGGCCGAGCTGGTGCGGCTGCCGCTGGAGGCCCTGCAGCGGCATCCGGCGCAGCTTTCCGGAGGCCAGGCGCAGCGGGTGGGCCTGATGCGCGCCCTGATGCTGGACCCGCCGGCGCTGCTGCTCGACGAGCCGCTGGGCGCCCTCGATCCGGTGACGCGGTTCGACCTGCAGCACGACCTGCGCGACGCCTTCGCGAGGCTGGGCAAGACGGTGGTGCTCGTGACCCACGACCTGGCGGAGGCCTCGTTCTTCGGCGGCACCTCGGTGCTCATGCGCGACGGGCTGGTCGTCCAGCGCGGGCCGTTCGCGGACCTGCTGCACGCGCCGGCCGACGCCTTCGTCGCGCGCTTCGTGCAAGCGCACCGCATCGAGGCTCAGTGATCCTGCTCGCCCTGCTCCTCCTGGCCGCGCCGGTCCGCGTCGGCTCCAAGCAGTTCACCGAGTCGGTGATCCTGGGCGAGATCGTCCGCCAGTCGCTGGAGCGGGCGGGGATTCCGGCGGTGCACCGGAGGGAGCTGGGCGGGACGCGCGTGGTGTTCGAGGCGCTGGCGCAGGGCCAGATCGACGTCTACGCCGAGTACACCGGCACCATCGCCCAGGAGCTCGTGCGCGGTACGGCGGCCGAGGGGCTGCGCGCGCGCGGGCTGCGCATGAGCGAGCCGCTGGGCTTCGAGGACACCTACGCCATCGGCGTGCGCCGCGCCGTCGCGGAGCGTCTGGGGCTGCGCAGCTTGAGCGATCTCGCGCGTCACCCCGAGGTGCGGCTGGGGCTGAGCAACGAGTTCATGCAGCGGACCGACGGGTGGCCGCGGTTGCGGGCCGTCTATGGGTTCGCCGAGGGGAACGCGCGCGGGCTGCAGCACGATCTCGCCTACCGCGCGCTCCAGGACGGCTCGCTCGACGCGACCGACCTCTACTCCACCGACGCGGAGATCCGCGCGTTGGGCCTGCGCGTCCTGGCCGACGACCGGCGCGCGTTTCCCGACTACCGCGCGGTGCTGCTCTACCGCGCGGACCTGCCGGAAGCCGCGGTGCGGGTGCTGCAGCGCTTGCAGGGCGCCATCTCCGCCGACGCGATGATCGCGATGAACGCCAGGGCGCGGCTCGATCGACTGCCGGAGGAGCAGGTGGCGGGGGAATTCGTGGGCGCGCCCAATCAACAGGGAGAGGGCTGGCCGATCCGCGTGCTGCGGCGCACGGGCGAGCATCTCTTCCTGGTAGCCATCTCGCTGGGCGCGGCCATCCTCGTCGCCATCCCGCTGGGCATGCTGGCCGCGCGCAGGCGGCGCGTGGGCCAGGTCGTGCTGGGCGCGACGGGGCTGATCCAGACCATCCCCTCGCTGGCACTGCTGGTGTTCATGATCCCGCTGCTCGGCATCGGCGCGCGGCCCGCCATCGCCGCGCTCTTCCTCTACAGCCTGCTGCCGATCGTGCGCAGTACGCACGCGGGCCTGCTGGGCATCGCGCCCGAGCTGCGCGAGGCGGCCGAGGCGCTGGGGCTTCCCCCTTGGGCGCGGCTGCGGCTGGTGGAGCTGCCGATGGCGTCGCGCTCGATCCTCTCGGGAGTGCAGACCTCTGCGGTGATCGACGTGGGCACCGCCACGCTGGGCGCCCTGATCGGCGCGGGCGGCTACGGCCAGCCCATCCTCACCGGCATCCGCCTCGCGGACACCGGGATCATCCTCGAGGGCGCCATTCCCGCCGCCCTCCTCGCCCTCCTGGTCCAGGCCCTGTTCATCCTCGCCGAACGCCTGCTCGTCCCGAAGGGACTTCGCTGAACGACGCTGGAGATTGTCCCTACAAGGCTTGTTCGCCGCGTTCGCCTGTGCGGAGGCGGACGGCTTCTTCCACCTCGGTGACGAAGATCTTTCCGTCGCCGACCCGCCCCGTCCGGGCTGCCTGCAGGATGCCCTCGATCGCGCGGCCGACCAGGTCGTCGGGCACCACCATCTCGATCTTCACCTTGGGCACGAAGTCCACGACGTACTCCGCCCCGCGGTACAGCTCCGTGTGCCCCTTCTGTCGCCCGAACCCGCGCACGTCGGTCACCATCATCCCGCTGACGCCGGCGGCGCTGAGCGCTTCCTTCACCTCGTCCAGCTTGGACGGCCGCACGATGGCCTCGATCTTCTTCATCGCTTTCTCCCCATCCCCCGCCTCCCTGCACGCCCTGGGCCACGGGGGGCCGACGGATCTCACTCTGCCGGACTTCCGCGGGCGCGCAGCCGACTCGACAGAATTGTCCGATTGCACCTCAAAGCACACGATCTTGTCGTTGCAGTGCCAACAGGCCGCGGTCTTCCTGGCAGCCTGCCCGCCGTGCTGCTGCTGTCGAGCGTCGGCACGTACGAGACAATGTTGTTGGTTTGAGCAGACTCACCGACATTTCTGTAGGTGCGCTTGCTTCGCCTTTCCGCCTTTGCTACCCAACTTGTCGTGGCGAAGCGCGCGACCGAGGCCCGCGAGGACTTGCGAATCCTCTCTTCGCTCGCCGAGGTGGGACGCGCCCTCGGCAGTGCTCCCGACCTGCGTTCGGCGCTGGAGCGCGCGCTGGAGAAGCTGGAAGCGCAGCGGGGCGCGGTGCGCAGCGCGGTCTTCCTGCTCGACGGCGAGAGCGGCGAGCTGGCCGTCGAGGCCGCGCTGGGCATCCCCGAGGAAGGCCTCTCCGCGCGCTACAAGCTGGGCGAAGGAATCCCCGGCCGCGTGGCGCAGAGCGGCCGGCCGGCGGTCATCCCCGAGACCGAACGCGAGCCCACCCTGATGAACCGCGCCTTCCAGCGCCGGCGCAACGGCGCGCGCGATTCCAGCCTCTTCTGCGTGCCCATCGCGGTGGAGCGAAAGCCGGTGGGGGCAGTCGCCGTGGACTATCCCTTCGACGAGGGCCGCGACTACCAGGGGGAGACGCAGTTCCTCTCGGTGGTGGCGGCGATGATCGGGCAGGCGGTGCGCGCCGACCGCGTGATCGAGGACGAGCGCAACCGGCTGCTGGCCGAGAACAGCCACCTCCGCTCCGAGCTGGAGGACCGCTACGACCTCTCCAACATCATCGGCACCAGCGGCCCCATGAAGCAGGTGTACGAGCAGATCGCGCAGGTGGCCCAGACCGCCACCACCGTCCTCATCCGCGGCGAATCGGGCACCGGCAAGGAGCTGATCGCCCACGCCATCCACTACAACTCCACCCGCGCCGAGCAGCCCTTCGTCAAGGTGAGCTGCGCGGCGCTGCCCGACACGCTGATCGAGTCGGAGCTGTTCGGCTACGAGAAGGGCGCCTTCACCGGCGCGCAGGCGCGCAAGCGCGGCCGCTTCGAGCTGGCCCACGGCGGCAGCCTCTTCCTCGACGAGGTGGGCGAGCTGAACCTGTCCATCCAGGTGAAGCTCCTGCGCGTGCTGCAGGAAAAGGAATTCGAGCGGCTGGGCGGCACCGAGACGCTGAAGACCGACGTGCGCCTGATCGCCGCCACCAACCGCGATCTGGAGACGGCGATGACCGAGCGGCAGTTCCGCGAGGACCTCTACTATCGCCTCAACGTCTTCTCCATCTTCGTGCCGCCGCTGCGCGACCGGAAGCCCGACATCATGCTGCTGGCCGATCACTTCCTCGCCCGCTACTCCCGACAGCACAAGAAGCGCATCAAGCGCATCTCCACGCCGGCCATCGACATGCTGATGAGCTACCACTGGCCCGGCAACGTCCGCGAGCTGGAGAACATCGTCGAGCGGGCGGTGCTCACCTGCGACGGGCAGGTCATCCACGGCCACCACCTGCCGCCCACGCTGCAGACGGCGGAGGCGTCGGGCACGCTGGCCCAGGCACCTCTCACGGACGCGGTGGAGCAGTACGAGAAGGACCTCATCCTCGACGCGCTCAAGAGCGCCCGCGGCAACCGGGCCAAGGCGGCGCGGCTCCTGGGCAGCACCGAGCGCATCGTGGGGTACAAGGTGCGCAAGTACAACATCGACGTGCGCCGCTTCCGCGGCCTGGCTCAGAACCCCAGCGCCGCCAGCTCGCGCAGGATCTCCTCGTAGAGCGCGACCGCGTCGAACTTCAGCGACCATCCCACCTGCGCCCAGTGGTCCGCCTCGATCTCGCGCAGCACCTTGCCCCAGCGCTGGGACGCCGCCGGCACCAGGCCGTCGTTGGCCCCGCTGCGCGCCGACAGGTACGCGTGCGAGGGCCAGAGCAGCGGGTTGGTGTGGGCGAGATTGCTCTTGCCCACCACGCTGCAGTAGGCGATCCGCGGATCGTCGGGCACCTCGCGATTGAACCGCTCCAACGCCCGCGGCGTGAGGTCGGCCAGCGCGGCGATGCCCAGGAGGCGCGCGGTGGCGCGGGTGAGGGGCAGTTCCGCCAGTGGCGTGCCGTGGTGCGGAGCGCCGATGGTGACCAGCGAGGCGACGCGGTCGGCGAGCCCCAGCTGGGCGATGGCGAAGCGCGCGTCCAGGCCGCCCATCGAGTGCGCGATCACGTTCACGCGCTTGCCGGGCAGCTCGCGCACCAGCGCCACCAGCCGGCCGGCGCGGACGGAAACCGGCGCGGCCGGCGGCACGCGCGGCGAATGGAACTCCGCGCCCAGCGAGCCGAGCTGCTCGGCGATGTTGCGGAAGTAGCGGTGCTTGCGCCCGGCGACGGCGATCTCGTCGAAGCCGAGCACGCCGTGAGCCAGGACGACGGGGTGTCGAAGCCGTGGCGCTCGCCGCGCCGGGACCACGCGCCGCAGCCGCGCCCGCCGGATCGAGGCGACCAGGACCAGCACGGCCGCGAGCACGCCCAGCGCTGCGAGTCCGACGAGCCACCAATGCACCGCGGCAGACTACTTTAGGAATGCGTGGTGGCGGCGGAAACGCGAGGGTGTGGAGATCGGCGCGTCGCGCCCTGAAGGGCCCACTCGAGGCGTGCACCAAAGTAGCGGAACCCGGAAAAAAGTATTCACGGTGGATCACGGTTTCCATAGCAAGATCGACTCGTTGAGTGTGGCGTCCTTCTTGCTCGGCAGGTGCCTGGAAAGGACCGCGCATGAGCCACAAAGGCACGAGCCTGATCGAAACCATGGTGGCGCTGATGCTGGTGGCGCTGGCGATGACCACCCTCGTCGTCGCCTTCGTCAGCAGTGGCCAGTTCGGCGTGCTCAGCCGCCGCCAGGCCACGGCGATGGCGGTCGCGCGCTCCCTCGCGGGACAGCTCAACCACGTTCCCTGGAACGACTCGCGCATCCAGAACAACAACGTCAGCAACGACGCGACCTTCACCGATCCGGCCGGGCTCTTCGCCAAGACCGCGACCCCGACGGGGAGCGATGCCCCGGACGTCACCCTGCCCGACCAGCTGGTCGGCACGGAGACCTACCAGGCATTCGTCAACGTCGCCGGCGACCCGAAGGGACGGCTGCTGGCGGTGATCGTCCGCTACCGCGTCGGCTCCAAATGGATGCGCGCCGTCGCTCTCGGCTTCCACTACGACCCGACGCCGGTAGGCGCCGGCCTGGTCCCGCTGCCCATATGACTCCATCCTCGTCTCGAGGCTTCACCCTCGTCGAGATGCTCGTCGCCCTCGCCATTACCTCGGCGGTGATGGCCGGCATCTCGGCCGTGCTGATCAAGCAATCGCAGGCGTCCGCCGTGCAGAACGCGCAGCGCGATCTCGAGGAGAGCGGGCGCCTCGCGCTGCTCGAGCTGGGAAATGCCATCCGGACTGCGGGGTACGGGATCGATCCCCCGGCCGCCTTCGACTTCGCGCGGTTTGCCTGCGCCACGCCGGACAGCCCCAGCACCTGCAACGGGGGCGGCCGCGACCGCATCGACGCTCCCGACGAGATGGTGGTGGCCTGGCGCAATCCGGCGTTCTCGCGCAAGCTCACCACGATGCTGAGCGGGTCGGCCGCCGGGCCGTTCACGCTCTCCTTCGCAAACCCGCTCACCGCTGGCCTCCAGGTCGGCCGCCTCCTCCAACTGGTCTGCACCTCGGGAGACAAGGTTGGTTACCTGGCGGTGAGCGCCGCCGCCAACGTCGGCGACACCCAGATCGTAGGTCGCATCCTCACCTCCGCGGATGGTTACTTTCCGCC
>DASRTX010000382.1:0-17980 GCA_035655715.1 Myxococcales bacterium
GAGGAGGAGCTCGGCCTCTCCGCCCGCTACGCCGGCAAATCCGCGTTTCCCCGAGCGAAGAAGTAGTCGTTGACGGCCACGTCGCCGTCGCCGTCGCCGATCACGTCAACGTCTGGTCTGGCTAGGCGGTTTCGGCGATGCGCTCGCCGCGCTCTTCGTCGGGGAAGAGCTCGTCCATCAGCTCGCCCAGCTCGGACTCCAGCTTTGCCTTGGCGCGGATCTCGAGCTGGCGGGCGCGCTCCCGGGAGAAGCCGAAGTGCTCGCCCAGCTCCTTCAGCGTCATCGGCTTGTCGTTCATGATCCGCTGCTCGATGATGTAGCGCTCGCGCGGGTCGAGCCGTCCCAGCGCCTCGAGCACGCGCTCCTGCACGATGTGCCGCTCTTCCTGCTCGGCGATCTCGGCGTCGGGCAGATCGGCGCCGTCCTGCACGAAGTCCACGTGGGAGCTGCCGCCGTCCTCGCCCATGGGCGCGTCGAGGGAGAGATCGCGGCCTTCCATGCGCTGCTGCATCTCCAGCACTTCGCCGGGCTTCACCCGCAGCTTGCGGGCGATGGCGCCTTCGCTGGCCTTCTGCATGTCGCCGGTGGCGCCGTCGAACTTCTCCAGCTCGCGGCGGGTGCGCGCCAGCGAGAAGAAGAGCTTCCGCTGCGCCTGGGTGGTGCCGAGCTTCACCAGGCTCCAGCTCTTGAGGATGTAGTTCTGGATGAAGGCGCGGATCCACCACACCGCGTAGGAGATGAGGCGGATGCCCTTGTCGGCGTCGAACTTCTGCACCGCCTTCATCAGGCCGATGTTCCCCTCCTGGATGAGGTCGGCCATCTTGATGCCGTACGAGCGATATTCGTAGGCGACCTTGACCACGAAGCGGAGGTTCGAGGTGACCAGCTTGTGGGCGGCGTCGAGATCGCCGCTCTTCGCGTACAGCCGCGCGAGGCGTTGCTCCTCGTCGACCGTGAGCAGCGGATACTTGTTGATCTCCGCCAGGTACATGGCGAGCGAGCCAGTGCTCGACGGAAGGGCAGACGGCTGCATGGGTGTTCCTCCGGGCTTGCTTGAACAGACGCAGGTTGTCTTGAGCAAGCGCGGTGCCAGCTTTTGTGGAACCCGCATTCACAGGGACTTGACGGATCGAGCGGCGATGGACGGCGTCGGTGCCGGTAAGAAGTTCATGCCTGCCCCATTGCGTGACCTGTAACTCTTGAGCAGCCGTCCGCTTGCGCACTCTTGGGACGGCGCATAGCTTGGGCCAATGCCCAAGGCCGGCCAGCGCGGCAAGTACCTGGGGTTCGTCGCGCACGAGATCAAGAATCCACTCGCGACCGCACTGTGGTCCTGCGATCTGCTCAAGCGGATGGACGCGACCGATCGCGCCGGAGAGCGCGCCGAGAAGATGATCGACGTCTCCTTGCGGGCCCTGCGGCGCATGCGCCGGCTGATTGACGACTATTTCACCATCGAACGTTTGCTCGAGCAGGGCTACGACCTCAAGCGCGAGCCGGTCGCGCTCAGGGATCTGGTCGAACCCGTCGTCCGCGCGCTCAAGGAGAAGGACGGCGTCGTCACCGACAGCTGGGTCCTGGACGTGCGCGATGGCGCCACGATGGGGGACGCGGACATGCTGCGAAGGGCCGTGCGCCTATCGCTGGAGCACATGGCGCGCCCCTCACCCAATCCCCGGCTCGAGCTGGCCAGTGGCAACCAAGGAGGACAGCCGGCGCTGCACGTGCGCGCGGAGACGCCTCCGACGCCCCTGATTCCGCCCGAGCCCCAGGACCGCGCCAGCGGCGATCCCTCCGGCTCGGTCCTCGGGTTTGCGCTGGCCTCGCGCATCCTCGAGTCCCACGGCGGGAAGCTCGAGGAGCGCGACGGCGGTCTGTCGTTGGTCTTTCCGCCAGCCGCCTGAGGTCCGCGAACTACTCGGGGTCGCGGTCTTTCCTGTCGAGATCGTCCAGCCCGTCCTTGATGTTCTCGCGCAGGTTTCCCGCCGCGTCCTTGATCTTGCCCTTCACCTGGTCGAGCTTGCCTTCGCCTTCGAGCTTGCGGTCGCCGCTGGCGACTCCCACGGTTTCCTTGATCCGGCCTTTGAGGTGGTCGAGCCCGCCTTCGAGATTCTTCTTGTCCATCGGTGGCCTCCTGTACGGATGTTGGCCACCGGACGCGCCGTTGCCGAGCGTCGAGTCAGCGGGCGGCGATCCGCTCGGGAGGCTTCTGCAGCGAGCGCCAGGCAGTGAGGACGTTGCGCGGGTAGCCCTCCAGCCGGCGCCAAGCGTGGCTGCCGCGGCGCAGGCTGCGCGCCACGCCAGGGCCCGCGTTGTAGGCGATCAGGGCCTTGGTCAGGTCGCCGTCGAACCGCTGCAGCAGCTGAGCGAGATAGGCGGTGCCCAGCGACACGTTGAGGACGGGGTTGAAGAGCACCGCCGGACGGAGCCGGTCGTTCGCGGCGTCGCCGTCCTTCTCCAAGAGCCAGCGCGCCGTCGGCGGCATCAGCTGCATCAGGCCCATCGCGCCGGCGCCGGAGGTGGCGAAGGGATCGAAATGCGACTCCACCTGGATGATTGCCGCCGTGAGCAACGGGTCGATGCCGTTGCGGCGTGACTCCCGGACGATGGCGGCCATGACCCGGCGCCGGTCGTCCCCCCAGAGCGCGGTGGAGTCCTTCATCAGGCGGGCTACGCCCAACTGCTCGGCTTCGCGGGCGTCGGCCAGCTCCTGCTCGGCCCCGCTGGCGGAGAGGGCCTGGACGCGCCCCCGAAGCTTGGCTGCGTCGCTCTCGGCGCGAGCCGCGCGGGCTTCTGCGCCGCGAGCCCGCTCCGCCGCCTTCTGCGCGCTGGCAACCGCAGCGGCGGTGCTGACCACGAACGCGTCCGAGTGGCCTTCGGGATCGGGCTGGCGCAGGATGCCGAGGGCCGCTCCGACCGTCGCGCTGGTGGCCGAGAGCGCCAGCAGCATCACAAGGGATCGGAGCCGGCCAGCTGCCAGGCGGCCAGCCGGCTCCTTCCCACGCTTTCCCGCAGTCGAGACCGACCCTCCCCACACTGCCGCCCCAGTCATTCCCGCCCCCCAAAGGCCTGGCTTCGGCCTCCCTGCGGCCAACCCGGGGTCGGACCTGAGCAGCCGGCGTGCCAGCAGGCGGTCCTCTCGGTAGCCTGCCTGGGGCGGATGCCGGCAAGGGAACGCCGGTACCCAACTTGCTCCGGCCGGTTCCGCGTGTTAGAAGCCCCGGCCCCCTGAAGAGCGGGCACCGCAAAAACCTTCGCGCGATCCGTGGGTTGGTGAACGGATCGCCCGCAGCCTCTGCCCCCGTGCACGCTGCGCCGCAATTTCGCGGAAGGCAGCGCGAGGAGTCAGCGATGAAGGGCCTGATCGGCAAGAAGATCGGCATGACTACCGTGTTCGCCGAGGACGGCACCGCCGTTCCCGTCACCGTGGTGGAAGCCACCCCCAACCTGGTCTTCGGCCATCGCACGCAGGAGCGCGACGGCTACACCGCCCTGCAGCTCGGCTTCGACGAGCTGGAGGAGAAGAAAGCCGACCGCCGCGAGACCAAGCCCTATCTCGGCCAGTTCAAGAAGAAGGGCCAGAAGCCGCACCGCATGATCAAGGAGTTCCGGGTGGAGGCGAACGAGCTCAACGACTTCGCGGTGGGCTCGCAGGTGACGGTGGCGCTCTTCAAGAAGGGCGACCGGGTGGACGTGGTAGGGACCAGCCGCGGCATGGGATTCGCCGGCGTGGTCAAGCGCCACCACATGAAGGGCCAGGCGCGCAACGCCGCCTCGGCGCACGAGGTGCACCGGCACATGGGCGCGGTGGGAATGCGCAAGACGCCGGGCCGCGTGTTCAAGGGCAAGCGGATGCCGGGCCACATGGGCACCGAGCGCTGCACCGTGCAGAACCTCACCGTCGTGGACGTGGTTCCGGAGAGCAACCTGCTCCTGATCAGCGGCAGCGTGCCCGGCTACGACAAGTCGGTGGTGATGGTGAAGCCCGCCGTCAAGTAGCCAGCCGGCGTCATTCCGCGATCGAGAGCAGCACTTCGCTGGGGCTGATGACTTGCTTCTGCAGCAGCGCCCGGGCGTAGTCCACGAAGGGCAGGAGGGCGCGCGACTCGCGCGCGATCTGCTGCACCTCGGAGAGCGGCTTGCCGGCGGCCACCGCCTCGCGCACGGCATCGTTGATCTGCAGCGCTTCCACCACCACCGCGCGCCCCACGTATCCGGTGCCCGCGCAGGCATCACAGCCCACTGCCCGCGGCAGCATCTGCTCGCCCGGGCGCACGATGCCGCGCGATGCCAGCGACTCCAGCAGCGCCCGGTTGGGCGGGTCGAGCTTGCGGCAGGCGGAGCAGAGCTTGCGCACCAGCCGCTGCACGAGCACCAGGGCGATGGACTGGGCGATCAGGGCGCGGCTACAGCCCAGGTTCTCCAGCCGCTGGATGGCGGCGGCGGCGTTGTTGGCGTGCAGCGACGAGAACAAAAGGTGGCCGGTCATCGCCGCCTCCAGAGCCAGCTGCGCGGTCTCGTGGTCGCGCATCTCGCCCACCACGATCACGTCCGGGTCCTGCCGCAGCATCGAGCGCAGCACCTGCGCGAAGCCCAGCCCGACCGCGGCGTTCACCTGCACCTGGGTGACGCCGCCCAGCCGGTACTCGATGGGGTCCTCGACCATGATGATGTTGGTGTCGGGCCGCGTGACCTTGCGCTCGTTCAGCACGGCATAGAGCGACGAGGTCTTGCCCGAGCCGGTGGGGCCGCAGACGAGGATGGCGCCGTAGGGCCGGTTCAGCGCCTTGCGCAGCGCGGCCAGCACTGCGGGCTCGAAGAAGATCTCCTCCAGCCTGCGCATGCTCGCCCCCGCCTCGAGGATGCGCAGCGCGATCTTCTCGCCGCGGCTGGCGGGCAGGGTGGAGACGCGCAGATCGATCTCGCGCTTGCCGGCGGCGATGCCGATGCGGCCGTCCTGGGGAAGGCGGCGCTCGGTGATGTCGAGCCCCGCCAGCACCTTGACGCGGGCCGTGATTCCCTTGAGCGAACTGCCCGCGGGCAGCGGCTCGGACCAGTCCTGAAGGATGCCGTTGACGCGGAAGCGCACCCGGAAGCCCTGCGGCGTGGGCTCGATGTGGATGTCGCTGGCCTCGCGCTCCAGCCCGGCCGCGATGATGCGGTTGACCAGCCGGATGGCATCGTCGCCCACCGCGCGCACGTCGGTGCCCCGCTCCTGCTCGGCCACCGTCTCGAACTGGAAGCTGTCGGGGTTGATGCGCGGCGCGGTGCGCCGGAGCCCGGCCGCTCCGGGGTCGTCGCTCAGCTTGAGCCGCACCAGGGCGGAGTTGAAGTCCTCCAGGCCGATGGCCACCGGGACGATCTCCACCGTCTGCAGCGTCCGCTTGAGCTCCGCCAGCGCCACGTTGTCGCGAGGGTTGACCATGGCGACGGTGAGCCGGCGTCCCGCGAGCTTGACGGGAAGGAGGCGGTAGGTGCGCACGAACTTGGTAGGCACCATCGAGAGCACGGAGGGAGAGAGATCGAAGTCGCGCACCTCGGCGAAGCGCACCGTGCCCGGCTGATCGGGCTCGGACTCTTGCTGCAGTGGGCGCGGGGGAGGGGCCTCGGCCGTCGCCCGCAGCTGGGCCTCCATGTCGGTGATCAGCTCCGGCGCGCCCTGGCGCTCCAGCGCGGCCAGGGTGGTGACCCGCTCCGCCAGCCTGCGCGAGAGCGCCTCCGCCACCGTCGCCACGTTGCCGACCAGGCCGCGCAGCGCGTACGCCGGCAGCCAGAGCACGCGCGAGGCGGCGGTGGCGACGACGTAGTACGGGCTCGGCCGTCCGAGCAGCGCGCCCACCTCGCCGAAATGATCGCCCGCCTCGATGTCCTCCACCGGCAGCACCGCCCCGCCCTGGGCCGGGACCATCACCTGCGCGCTGCCGGAGTAGAGGATGCCGATGCCGTCGTTTGCCGTGCCGGCGGTGACGATCTCGCTGCCCTCGGCGCATTCGAGGCCCTGCAGCATGCCGGCGACCCTGCCGACCGTCTCTTTCGATGCGCCCTTGAACAGCGCGATGCGCGCGAGGAAGGGCTGGATCCTCTCGCTCGGGACCTTCACCCGGACGATGCCCTCGAGCAGCGGCGGCGGCGCGACGCTGGCCTCGGGCTCGTTGGACCGCCTTGATTCCGCGGACGGCGCCGCGTCTGGCGGCGAAGAGTCCCCCATGCGTGAAGCGATACCACGGCGGGACCGCCTCGCCAGAAAGCTGCGTGTGCGTGCGCGACGCACACGGGATAGGGAAAAACGGCGGCTCGCGGCGAAAAAGCCGAGCAGGTGTCTGCCTGTGAGCTTGCCGGGCAGGAGCAGGCGCAACAGCTTCCCTTCGTTCCCCAGGGAACTTGCCGACCATGCGCCTCCGGATGCCAGCCGCCGCACTCTTTGCCCTCTGCGCACTGGCTGCGCGCGGCGAGGACGCCGTCTACGGGCCCGACGGCGCGCCCACGGTGGTGCAGCGCAAGCTCCACCCGATGTCGGGGCTCTGGGAAGCGGGACTCGCCTTCGACATGGCGATGAACACCGCGCTGGTCGACCAGATGGGTGGCGTGGCGTCGCTCAGCTACCACCCCAACGAATGGTTCGATGCCGGGCTCGAGGCGCTCTTCAACCACGGTTCGCTGTCGGCACTGGCGCAGAACGTCCGCGCCGACCTGCGGCAGCGCAGCGCCGCGCAGCGCAAGGACGAGCTCTCCGGAGACAACCAGCTGCGCGCCGGCGGCTTCGGCGTGGCCCGGCTGGCGCCCGTCTACGGCAAGTTCAGCCTCGCCGGCGAGGCCAACGTGCACTTCCAGGCCTATCTCCTGGGCGGAGGAGGCGCCGCGAAGATCCACCGCGAGTCGGTGAACCTCTGCGCCGACCCGGGCACGACCAGCTGCCAGAGCTTCCAGCAGAGCGATTCGATCCGGCCCACCGGCGTATTGGGCGCGGGCTTCCGCTTCTACTTCAATCGCGCCTTCAGCCTGCGCACCGAGGTGCGGGGATATCTCTTCCCGTCTTCGTACCGCGCCTCGGCCGACCCGACGCAACCCGGCTCCGGTGAGGAACACGGCTATCTCGCAACCGTCGCCACCTTCAACGCCGGCCTGGCGATCCTCTTCTAGATGCGCGCCTTCCTCCTGGCCAGCCTCGTGTGCGGAGCGGCGGCGGCCCAGCCGATCGATCCTGACGTCCGCGTGCACGTGGTGGAAAAGCGGCCCTTCACCGAGGCGCAGCGCTGGGAGGTCTCCTTCTTCGGCAGCGCGCAAGTGAACCCCAAGTTCACCCAGCACGCCGGCGTTTCGATGGAGGTGGCGTACCACCTGCGCGAGAACTTCGCCGCGCAGCTGAGCGCGCTCTGGTTCCCCCGCGCGGTGCAGAGCGGACTCTCGGAAGAGCTGCTCGCGCGCGCCGGGGAGGCGCCCGAATCCGCCGAGGCCTTCCTGCTCCAGGGCGCGGTGCTCGCCGGCGTGGAGCTGATGCCCATCTACGGCAAGCTGGACGTGTTCGACGGGCGGATCCTGCGGCTGGGCGTGTACCTCAACGCGGGCCTGGGCGCGGGAAAGACGCGGCTACAGCTCCGGCCCGCAACCGATCCCAACACGGGCCGGACGTTTGGCGACACCGGCTACCGGCCCGTCGCCTCGCTGGGCGCGGGGCTGCGGGTCTTCGTCAACGACCGCTTCACCGTGCGGCTGGAGCTGCGCGACCTCGCCTACTCGGGCTACGTCTCACGCGTCAACGGCTGCAACTACGACGACACCGTCCGCATCGAGGCGGCGGAGGCCGGCGGCAGCACCGCCAGCGGGCTCTCCGCCGGCTGCAACGAGCGCGCGTTCGGCGCGCCCGGAACCGCGGCGCAGCTCAACGCCGGCGCCGCCAAGGACCTGCTCAAGACGCCGTCGGCGGACGTGATCAACAACCTCGCCTTCCAGGGCGGCCTGAGCTGGCTCTTCTGAGGGAGGACATGCGCCGCGCTGCCATATCGATGCTGCTCTGTGCCGCCGCCGCGGCGCGGGCCGACGTGCGCGCCGCGATGCGCGACTGGGAACAGGCTGAGCAGGCGGGCGCCGCGGAGCGGGTCCAGGCGGAGCTTGCGCTGGCGCGGGAGCTGAGGGCCATCGGCCTCCCGTTCAGCGCCTTCTACGCCTACGCGCGCGTCATCGAGGCGGGGCCGGGGACGGCCGACTACCTCGAGGCGGTGGAAGGAGCCTCCGCCGAAGCGGAGGCGGACTCCGACGAGGTGTTCGGGCCCAACGTGCTGAGCAAGGTGCCCTCCGCCGAGCTGGCCAGGGTTCCGGCCGGGCCACGCGGGCGCATCCAGGGATCGCTGGCGCTGCTCGCCTATCGGGCCGGGAAATACGACGACGCCGAGCGGCTCCTGCGGGACATCTCCGGAGACCCGCAGGCGCGGTACGTCGCAGGCCTCCTGTTGGAGAGGAAGGATCCGGAGCAGGCGCTGCTTTTCTTTCGCCAGCTGCTGGACATGGACGCGGCTCCCGCGGGCCTCAAGGAACTGACCTGGCTTGCGGTGGGCCGCACGCTCTATGGCCTCCACCGCTACGCCGAGGCGAGCGCGGCTTACGGCAAGCTGCCGCGCTTCTCCCGCCACTGGGACGAGGCGCTCTTCGAAGGGGCATATGCCGATCTGCGCAACGGACAGCCGGGCACCGCGCTGGGCAAGCTGCACTCGCTCCACTCGCCGCACCTGCGCGACGAGTTCGCGCCGGAGTCGGTGCAGCTGGCCGCGCTCATCTTCCACCAGCGTTGCCTGTACGCCCAGGTGAAGGAGACCCTGGCGCAGTTCTCGCGCGAGTACGTGCCGATGCGCGAGCAGATGCGCAAGGCGCTGGAAGCCCAGCTTCCGGTCGAGGCGTACTGGCAGATGCTGGCTTCCGGGGATGCGCGACTGCCGGCGGCGGCGCTCCATCACCTGGCCAAGAACGAGCGTGTGGCGTCGATGCGCGCGTACCTCGCCGCCCTCGACCGCGAGGCGGCGCGGATCCGCTCCGAGCCCACGCTGTCGGGCAGCCCGCTGGGCGCCGAGCTCCTCGAGCGCATCGCTGCGCAGAAGACCTTGACCGCGCAGGTGGCGGGGAAGTTCGTGCGCGGCCGCCTCGCCGACATGGCCAGCCTCATCGAGGTGCTGGAGGGAGATCGCGAGATCGCCGCCTTCGAGACCGCCCGTGGCGAGAAGCAGAATCTCGAGACCAGCTTCGATGCGCGAGCGCAGCTCTCGCAGCAATCGCTGGAACGCCCCGCCATGCCGGCCACCGGACACGAATACTGGTCGTTCGAAGGGGAGTATTGGCCCGACGAGATCGGCTACTACGACGTGACCCTCAAGGACGCCTGTCCGGTGGGTGCAACGCAGGCGGGCGTCGGCGCGCCGCCGGAGCCGGAGCGCGAGGCGGCCACCGACCGCAAGCGCGACGAGCTGATCGCCGATGTGCAGGCCATCCTGCCGCGAATGCCGGAGAGCGGCCGCAAGGCCGACCTGTGGTTCCAGCTGGCCGAGCTGTGGTGGGAGAAGGCGCGCTACGTCTCGCTCCAGGAAGGCAAGCGCTACGACGACGCGTACGCGGCCTGGGCGCAGGAGAAGAAGGGCGACGAGCCGAGGATCGACGGCCGCGGCAGCGAGGGCCAGCGGCAGAAGGCATTGGAGGCGTACCAGCACATCCTCGCCTCGTATCCCCGGTACGAGCGGCGCGACGAGGTGCTCTTCGTGGTGGCGGACAACCTCTCCCAGTCGGGCCGGCGCAAGGACGCGGCGCAGTACTACCGCGAGCTGATCCGCGATTTCCCCAACTCGAAGTTCCTGCCCGACGCCTGGGTGCAGGTGGGCGAGACGGCCTTTGCCGCCAACGATCTCGCCCACGCGCGCGAGGCGTTTGCCAAGGCAGCGGCGTACCGCACGCCCAAGCTGTACGCGTTCGCGCTCTACAAGCTGGCCTGGTGCGACTACAACGCCGGCGACTACAAGGGCGCGATCGCGAAGTTCGAGGAGGTGGTGGACTACTCGGAGAACGCCTCCACCGCCGGCGATCGCATCCAGCTGCGCAGCGAGGCGCTCAAGGACCTGGCGCTGGCGTTCGAACGGGCCGACGCGGTGGAGAGCGGCGCGGCGTACCTCGCGCAAAAGGCCGGCGCTCACGCGGTGGAGGCGGTGGAGCGGCTGGCCACCGCGTTCTTCGAGGCGGGCAAGTTCGAGCCCGCCATCCGCGTCTACCGCCTGCTGGAGGCCGATGCGCCAAGCCACGCGCGCGCGCCGGCCTGGCAGCAGAAGATCCTGCTCGGGTACGACAAGCTCGGCCAGCGCGGCCAGGTGGTCGCGGAGATGAAGCGGCTGGTCAAGGGCTACGGCGAGGGCAGCGCCTGGGCGAAGGAGAACGCGCAGCGCAAGGGCGCGCTCGCCGAAGCCAACGATCTCTCGGAGAGCGCGCTGCGCGAGCTGGTGCAGGACTACCACCAGGAAGCGATCAAGACGAAGGACGCGGGAACGTACCGGCTGGCGCGCGACATCTACCGCCAGTACCTGGAAGCGTTTCCCGGGAGCGAATCCGCCGTCCGCATGCGCTTCTATTTCGCGGAGATCCTCTGGGCGCTGGAGGAGTGGGACGCCGCCGCCGAGCAGTACGGGCTGGTGGCAGAGGCCGCTCCCAAGAGCGAGTACGCGCAGAAAGCCGCCTACGACGCCATCCTGGCCTGGGAGAAGTCGGTGGCCATCGCCCGCGGCCAGCTGGAGAAGCACGAGCTCGCGGACGCGGCGAAGATCGACGAGCGCAAGTCGAAGGGGGAGCTGGACCACACGCGGCGCATCCGGGTGCAGGCGGTCACGAAGCAGGTCGCGGAAGAGCCCATCCCGGAGAACGAGCAGAAGCTGATCGCTGCCTGCGGGCGCTACCTGGCCATCTCGCCCGGCGCCAAGGACGAGATCGTGGTGCGCTACCGCGCGGCGTTCCTCTACTACGACCACCGCCACTTCGTGGAGGCGGCGAAGCGGTTCGGGGAGATCATCCTCCGCTGGCCCACCGACGAGATGTCGCGCAAGGCGGCGAATCTCTCGCTGGACATCCTCAACACCCGGGAGGAGTGGCTGGCTCTGGGCGAGCTGGCCGCGAAGTTCTTGCGGGATCCCAGGCTCTGCCCTCCCGGCAGCGGCTTTGCGCGGGAAGTGGCCACCATTGGCGAAGGCGCCGAGTTCAAGCACGCGATGCAGATCTACGAGGGGAAGCAGGACTTCGCGCTGGCGGCGAAGGAGTTCCGCGCCTTCGTCGCCCGGCATCCGCGCAGCGAGCACGCGCCGCGGGCGCTCTACAATGCGCTGCTCATCGCCGACAAGGCGGAGGAACTGGACGTCGAGATCGCTGCCGGCGAGCAGCTGCTGCGCGACTACCCGGCCGCGGACGCGGCCATCGTCAAGCTGGCGGTTCCGGCGCTGGCCAGCGCCTGCGAGCGCGCGGCGCGCTATCGCGACGCGATCCGCTGGTACGAGCAGGCGCAATCGCGCTGGCCCGCGGACTCCGCGGCGGCGGACTGGCTGTTCAACGCGGCCGTGTGGCGGCAGGGCCTGGGCGACGAGGAAGGGGCGGTGCAGGCGCTGCGCAAGTACGTGAAGCAGTATCCCTCCCGCCCGGACGTGGCGAAGATCGCCTTCGACATCGGGCTTTCGCTCGAGCGCAGGAAGGAGTGGCGCAAGGCCGCCGAGCACTGGGCGGCGTTCCCGCGCGAGCACCGCTCGGCCAGCGCCGGGCAGCTCATGCTGGCGCGCTACCACCAGGGACTGGCGCTGAAGTCGCTCCATGGCGCCGACTCCGGCGCGTTCGCCGAGGTCGCCGAACGCTACGGCAAGCTGCGACAGGCCGATCGGACGCCGCAGATCATCGACGCCGCGGCCCACTCCCGCTTCCTCATCGCCCAGCGCGCCTTCGACGACTTCGCCCGCATCCGCTTCAACTCGGCGCGGCAGGCCCAGCTGGTGGCCGCGTTGAAGGCGAAGAACGCGGCGCTGGCGAAGGTGCTCTCGGCCTACGGCGAGGTGGTTGCCATCGGCAGCCCGCTGTGGAGCGAGGCGGCGTTCGCGCGCATCGGAGAGGCGTACCGCGACTTCAACAGGGGGCTGCTCGACGCGCCGGTCCCGCGCGGCCTGGACGCGGAGCAGCAGGAGCTTTACCGCAGCACGCTCTCGTCGCAGGCGCTGCCGCTGGAGGACAAGGCGGCAGAGGCGTTCGCCAGGTCGGCGGAGGTCTCGCGCAAGTCCGGCGTGTACTCGGAATGGGTGATCCGCACGCAGGAAATGCTGCGCGAATACCAGCCCGACGCCTTCGGCCCCGTGCGCGAGGCGCAGCTCGCGGAAGCGTCTACAGCCCGGGCGGTCGCGCCTGAGCTCTCGGCGGGGAGGGGACAGTGATGCAGAAGCTTGCGGCAACCTTGCTCGCCTGCACTGCCTGCGCGCATACGGCCGCGCCGCGCCCTGACACTTCGCCGGTCGCGATCGGCGCGCCCGCACCCGCCGTCGACGCGCCGCCTGCGGCCACCATCCACCAGGCCGCGCGCGAGCAGATGGCGCAGCAGCGGTGGGGCGTCGCCGCCGCGCAGCTCGACGCGTACCTGGCTCGCGAGCCGGCCGACGTGGCCGCGCTGTTCGAGGCGGGTTGGGTGGCGGAGCAGCGGGGCGAGTCGAAGCTGGCGGCCGGCTTCTACCAGCGCGCACTCCAACGCGAGCCTGCGCACGCGGCGGCGGCGCTCAACCTCTCTCGCCTCATCGACCCGGCTGCGGGCGAGGCGGTGCTGCGCGGCGCGTTGCAGCAGAAGCCCGAAGACGTGCAGCTGCTGGATGCTCTCGCCGCGGCGCTGCGCGGGCAGCGCAAGCTGGACGAGGCGGAGGCGCTGTCGAGGAAGGTCCTCGAGCGGCACCCGCGCGATGCCGGCGCGTACCGGAACCTCGCCGCCATCGAGGCCGACCGGGGGCACGTCGCGCTCGCGGAGTCGGCGCTGAACAACGCGCGCAAGCTGGACGACAAGGATCCCGCCATCCCCAACTCGCTGGGCCTTCTGGCCATGCGCCGCGGCGACGCCAACGCGGCGCGCGCGCAGTTCGAAGAGGCCACGCGGCTGGACCCGCGCTTCGCTCCGGCCTGGGCCAACCTCGGCGCGCTGGCGCTGCGCTATCGCGACTACGCCGCCGCGGCGGAGGCCTGCGGTCGCGCCGCCGGGTTGGATCCGGCGCGCTGGCAGAGCTGGCTCGCCCGGGGCTGGGCGCTGGAAGGGCTGCACAAGCCGGCCGAGGCGCGGGCCGCATACGAGAAGGTGCTGGCGCTGGCGCCACAGCAGGACGACGCGCTCTATGGCAAGGCGGTGGCGCTGCGGGCGGAAGGCGACCTCGCCGGCGCGTTGGCCGTGTTCAAGGAGTACGCCGCGCTGCCCGGCCGCACGCATCTCCAGGAAGCCCAGGGGCAGCTCGCGGCCATTGCGCTGCGGATGAAGAGCCCTCCCGCGCCGCAGGCCGGCACGGCGCCGCCCGAAACCGAGCCCGACGCCGCATCCGCGTCCGTTCACCAGGCGACCGGCAGGTGAGCGCCCGGTTGGCTGCCGGCCGCGCAGTGCAAATCGTGCCCGTGGCATTGGAGGAGGTCAGGTGCTGCGCAAGATCCTCATGATCGCGATCCTGGCGCTCCCTGCCGCGGCGGAAGAGCGCAAGGGCGCGAAGGTGATCCAGGAACCGGACAAGGTGATCGTCCGGAAGAAGACGGTCATCGACTTCAACGACGTCACCGTCGAAGGCGAGCTGACGCGACCGGAGGGCAGCTACTTGCTCAACCGGGGCCGGACGCAATTCGAATCGCTCATCCGCCTGCGCGACAACTTCAACCCGGAACTGCAGAAGTCGGCGGACAATCTCTAGAGGCATCCCGACAATGGCTGAGAGCAAGGTGGAGGTGGAGGTGCCGGCGGGGCGCATCGATGCGCCGCGGACGCTGGCGTCGCGGGTGGCGGACGCTGCCGCTGCGCAGCTGCTCATCTACGACGAGCTGCCCGAGGACGAGCGGCCGCGGCCCGACAACCGGGTGCTGCTGGTCGGCCTGGTCTGGGGCGGCTCCACGCTGGTGGAGCTGGAGCAGATCGCCAGCGGCAAGGACCTGACCGCGGCCGATCTCTTCGATCTGCCCTCGTCGGGCGTGCCGAAGAACTTCCGCATCGTGCAGCACGTGAACGGCGATCACCTGCTCACGCTCCCCGACCGCCTGTCGGCCGAGGTGCACGACGGCACCCACGTGGTTCCGCTGGGCATCAAGGGGCGGCAGGTGCAAGCGCCTTTCCGCGGCCACGCCTACATGCTGGCGGACGACGACCGCGTGGTGGCGCAGGTCTCGCCTTCGCTGACGCTGATCGCCCGCTACGTGCGCGCGGCGCCGCGCACCGGCAAGCCTTCCTTCCGCAACCTCGACGCCGGATTCCTGGTCACGCTGCTGATCGCGCTGCTCGCCCTGGGCGTCTTCTTCCGCATGGTGGCCCTGGCCCCCGCTTTGGAGCCGTCGTACCGCGACGCGGTGGCGAAGAATCCGGATCTCTACGCGCGCTACCAGGTCAAGCCGCCGCCGCCCAAGCCGGTGGAGCCTCCGCGCCCCAAGGACCTCTCCGGGGTGAAGGAAGGCGACAAGAGCCAGGGCGAGGAGGGCAAGCTGGGCAAGAAGGAGGCGAAGCAGAAGGAGGCGGCCCCGTCCAAGCCCGGCGCCGACCAGGTGAACAAGAAGGACCACGACATCCAGAAGATCCGGCGGCTCGGGCTCATCGCCGCGCTCTCCAAGATGGGCGCCACCGCCGGCGCCGGAGGCGGCAACGTCCTGGGGCCGGGCGGCCTGGGCAGCGGCATCAATTCTTCGCTGGGCGGCACCAATGGCCGCGCCGGCGTCGGCGACGCGTACGGCCTGGGCGGCCTCGGCACGCGCGGATCAGGCCCGGGCGGCGGGGGCAACGCGCTGGGCATCGGCGGCCTCGGCACCAAGGGGTCAGGCCACGGCCGCGGCGGCTACGGCTCGGTGGATCTGGGCGGGCGCGGCAAGGACGAGACCATCTTCGTGCCCGGCAAGACCACCGTGGTGGGCGGCCTCTCGCGCGACGTGATCAACCGGGTGATCCAGAAGCACTACAGCGAGATCAAGTACTGCTACGAGAAGGAGCTCACCCGGGACCCCGACCTCTACGGCAAGGTGGCGCTGCTCTTCGTCATCGACGGCGGCGGCCGCGTCGGCGACGCGATGGTGCAGCAGACCACCATGTCCAGCGAGCCGGTGGAGAGCTGCATGATCAACCACGTGCGTCGCTGGGTGTTCCCCGCGCCGCAGGGAGGCGGCACGGTGCAGGTGACGTATCCGTACGTCTTCAAGAGCGGTGGGCCATGAGGGCGCTGCTCGCCGTCCTGCTCGCCGCGCCGGTGGCGGGAGCGCAGACGCTCCTTCCCGGAATGGGAGTCGAGGAGGCGCCGCGGCGCGGCACCTTCGTCGAGGCTTCGCTGGGCGTTTTCACCGCGCTTGGCGGATCGGCGGCGTTCTCGCCGGCGCAGCCGTACCTGGGCCTTACCGTGGGCCGGGAGATCGCGCAGCGCGCGGCCATCTTCGCCTCGCTGGGCATCGGGGCTGCCAGCGCTTCCTGCTACCAGACGGATCCGCAGGGCGGCGGGTGCCTGGGCGCGGATTCCTTTGCCGCCACCTTCGCGGAACTGGGAGCGTCGTACGGCATGCAGCTGGCGCCGCGGACCTTGCTCTCGCTCAAGGCGGTGGGCGGCTTCACCGACCTCTCGCCCGGACCTGCGCGGAGCAACGGCGCGGTGCCCGGGCATGTGCCCGGCTTCCATGCCGGCGGCGGCTTCGCGCTCGACTACGACACGCACCTCGACCACTTCGCCGTCGGGCTGGACGCGCTCTTCCGCTACACGTTCGCCAGGGACTCGCTGACCATTCCCTCGCTGGCGGTGATGCCGCGGATCCGCTACGTGTTTTGAATGGGCTTCGCCGGGCTGGCGGCCAGGATTCCGGAGTGGGGCCGCCTCTTCGACGAGCCGGGCTACGCCGCGTTTCACCAGGCGGTGCGCGACGAGCTTCTGGCGCGCGGTGAGTCGTTCGAATTGCACGACGACCACGTGCGCCTGGGCAGCTGGGAACTGCCGCTGTTGCCGCTTGCCCACCGCTGCGCGGGCGCCCCGCGCGCCGATTGGCGGCTGCGCGTGCGCGACGAGCTCGACCGGCGCATCGCGGAGGAGAAGCTGGGGAGCGAGTTGGACGCGGTCCGCGGCGACTTCGCCAAGGCGCGGCCGGTGCTCAAGCTCCGCGTGCAGCGCAAGGATTCGCTGGGCCCGGGCGCCATCTCCGCCGCCATCGCCGGCGACCTGCACGCGGTTCTGGTCCTCGATCTGCCCAGCTTCGTGACGCCGGTGCGGGCGGCCGATCTCTCCGCCTGGGAACGTCCCGCACCCGAGCTGGTTTCCCTGGCGCTGCAGAACGTGCGCGAGCAGGAGCGGGTGGAGCTGAACCCCATCGAGATCGCCTCGGCGCGGATCTTCGCCATCAGCGGCCGCTCGGTCTTCGTGGCCACGCTGGCGCTGGCGGCCGACGAGCTGCTGGGCGCGGACACGGCCTACGGCGCGCTGGTGGCGATGCCCAGCGCGCACATCCTGCTGCTGCACTCCATCGCCGACGCGCGCAGTCTCCGGGTCTTGCCGGCGATGGCGGCGGGCGCGTTGCAGGCGTTCGAGAGCGGCCCGGCGCCGCTCAGCCCCGACCTCTTCTGGAAGCGCGCCGATCGCTTCGTGGCGCTGCCCGTACGACGCGAGAACGGAGAGGTGAAGTGCGAGCTTCCGCGGGAGTTCGACGAGCAGGTGGCATCGCGGCTCTCTTGATGTCTTGCGCGCACGCGCAGGCGCAGCCGCCTTCGCAGACGGTGGCGCGCGAACTGGACGACTTCCACGACGCGGCAGCCCGCGCCGACGAGGGGCGGTACTTCGGCCACTTCGCGCCGGACGGCGTCTTCCTGGGGACCGACGCGGCGGAGCGATGGGACGTGGCGGCCTTCCGCGCCTACGCGCATCCGCACTTCGCGCGCGGCAAGGCCTGGACGTTCCGCGGCGTCCGCCGCCGCATCTCCATCCGCGGCGACCTGGCCTGGTTCGAGGAGGATCTGGAAACGCAGAACCTCGGCCCGGCCCGCGGCAGCGGCGTGCTGGCGCGCTCGGGTGAACGCTGGCTTCTGGAGCAGTACGTGCTCTCGATCACCGTGCCGAACGAGAAGTTCAAGGCGGTGAAGGAGCTGCTGGAATCTCGTTGAGGTCTACTTCTCCTTGCCGCGCATGGCGCGGAGCATCTGTTTGAGATTTTCGCGGTCGTAGTCGGTGGCGTAGCTGAACTCGCCGCCGTTGCGCAGCCATTCGCCCCCGTCCACGGTGAGGCAGTCGCCGGTGACGTAGGCCGCGCCGTCGGACATGAGATAGACCGCCGCGTCGGCGATTTCCTGTGGAGTGCCGAAGCGCTTGAGCGGCACGCGGTTGCGGGCCATCTCCTCCAGCGAGGGGTCCGGCATCAGCCGCGAGAAGGCGCCCTCGGTGGGAACGGGCCCGGGCGCGATGGCGTTGACGCGGATGCGGTACGCCGCCCACTCCACGGCCAGCGAGCGGGTCATCGCCAGCACGCCGGCCTTGGCGCAGGCGGAGGGGACCACGAACGCCGACCCCGTCCAGGCATAGGTGGTGACGATGTTGACGATGGTTCCGCCCTTGCCCGCGTCGATCATGCCCCTGCCGAACGCGCTGGTGCAGTGGAAGGTGCCGTTGAGGACGATGTCCACCACCGCCTTGAAGCCGTTGGCCGACAGGTCCTCGGCGGCCGCGAGGAAGTTTCCCGCCGCGTTGTTCACCAGCCCGTCCACCGGTCCGACGCGCGCCGCCACCTCCTGCACGGCATTGAAGTCGCGCAC
>DASRTX010000383.1:0-16422 GCA_035655715.1 Myxococcales bacterium
CGGTCGATGATGGCGTTCAGGCGATCGGCCGGGATCAGCTTCTCGAGCGGGATGCCCGCGACCGAGCAGTAGCGCGTCAGCGGCACCATGTCGTCGCCGTGGCCGCCGAGCACGATGCACTGCACGTCCTCGATGGAGACGTTGAGCTCCTCGGCGACGAAGAGGCGGAAGCGCGACGAGTCGAGCACGCCGGCCATGCCCACCACCCGCTCCTTCGCGAACCCCGTGATCTGCTTCATCGCGTAGACCATGGCGTCGAGCGGGTTCGAGATCACGATGACGAACGCGTTCGGGCACTTCTCCTTCACGTTGTTGGCCACGTCGCGCATGATCTTGATGTTCACGCCGAGGAGATCCTCGCGGCTCATGCCCGGCTTGCGCGGAATGCCCGCGGTGACGATGACCACGTCCGCGCCGGAGACCTCGTCGTACTTGTTGGTGCCGGTGATCTTCACGTCGTAGCCGTCCACCGCGCGCGACTGCATCAGGTCCAGCGCCTTGCCCTGGGGCACGCCTTCCACCACGTCGAACAACACCACGTCGCCCAGCTCCTTCTGGGCAGCGAGCAATGCCAGGTTGCCGCCGATCTGACCTGCGCCGATGAGGGCGATCTTCCTGCGAGCCATGGTGTTCTCCGGTTTCGTCCTGGGCGCGCGCTTCCTACTCCACCTGCCCGCCGCCCGCAACTCGCGCGTCGCGCTGCCCGGCCCATCTGCTATAGGCTTTTTCCCGTGACCACCATCGAGGCGTTCTTCGAGACGGCCCGCAAGCGCGCGGCCGGGTTGGCGTGGAAGCACGGCGCGCGGGAATGGACGTGGCAGCAGGCGGCGCGGGACGTCCGCAGGGTGGCGCGGTCCCTCGTCGCCCTGGGAGTGAAGCCGGGTGAGGCGGTGGCCATCATGGGACCCAACCGGCCCGAATGGATCATGGCCGCCCTGGGCGCCCTGGCCGCCGGCGCGATTCCGGCGCCCATCTACCCGACGCTCACCGCCGAGCAGGCCTGCTACATCGCAAACCACTGCGGCGCCGCGGTGGCGCTGGTGGGCGACGCGGCCCAGCGCGAGAAGCTGCACGGCGCCGACATGCGCGCCTTCGGCCTGATGACGGCGTGGGAGGAGTTCATGGCCCTCGGCGATGCGACGCCCGAGAGCGCCGTGGACGCGAGGCTCGAGGCCTTGAAGCCCGATGGGCTGGCCACGCTCATCTACACCAGCGGCACCACCGGCCCGCCCAAGGCGGTGATGCTGACGCAGGCAAATCTGGTGAACGCCGCACAGACCGCGGTCCGCGTCGGGCAGACCACCGACAAGGACGTGCTGGTCAGCTACCTGCCCCTCAGCCACATCGCCGAGCAGGTGATCGCCGTCCACGGACCTACCGTGGTGGGCGGGGCGGTCTGGTTCTGCGATCAGCTCGAGGGATTGGGCGATGTGCTGAGGCAGGCCCGTCCCACCCTCTTCTTCGGCGTGCCGCGGGTCTGGGAGAAGCTGCAGGGGCGGATCGAGGAGACCGTCCGGGCGGCGCCCGCGCTGCGGCAGCGGATCTTCAGCTGGGCGCAAAGGTCAGGCGGCTGGCTCGCCGACCGGATGGTGCTGTCCAAGGTGCGCGCCGCGCTGGGGCTGGACCGCGCGCGCCTCTGCCTCACCGGAGCCGCGAAGATGACGCGGGCGACGCTCGACTTCTTCGATTCGATCGGCATCCGCATCCTCGACGTCTGGGGGATGAGCGAGACCACCGGCATGGGGACCGCGAACCTGATCGACGCCCGCAAGCCGGGAACCGTCGGCCGCGCCGAGGACGGCGTCGAGCTCCGCATCGCCCCTGACGGCGAGATCCTCACGCGCGGACCGCACCTCTTCCACGGCTACTACAAGGACGACGCGGCCACACGGGAGGCCATCGACGCCGAGGGCTGGCTGCACACCGGCGACGTCGGCGAGCTGGACGCGGACGGGTACCTGCTCATCACCGATCGCAAGAAGGATCTCTTGATCACCTCGGGCGGAAAGAACGTCTCGCCGCAGAACATCGAGATCCTGCTCGGCCGCATCCCCGGCGTGGCGCAGGCGGTGGTGGTGGGCGATGCCCGCAAGTATCTGGCGGCGCTGATCGTGCCGGAGGTGGCGGAGCGCGCGGCCGACCCGCGGTTCGTCGCCGGGATCGGCCGCGAGATCGAAAGGGTGAACGGCCAGCTCGCCCAGTACGAGACCATCAAGCGCTACAAGGTGCTGAAGGCCCGGTTCTCGGTGGACGGCGGGGAGCTCACGCCCACGCTGAAGCTGAAACGCAAGGTGGTGGCGCAGAAGTACGCGAAGGAGATCGACGATCTCTTTGCGTCCTGAAAATCGGGGACACGATACGACGAATTACGTATCGTGTCCCCGATTTTAGAAGTGCTTGACGATGGCCTCGCCGAATTCGGAGCACTTCACTTCCTTCACGCCTTTTTCGCCTTCGGCGACCATCAGGCGCGCGAAGTCGTAGGTGACGGTCTTCGCCGCGATGGCGCCGTCCATGCCCTTGACGATCAGGTCGGCCACCTCGTTCCAGCCCAGGTGCCGGAACATCATCTCGCCGGAGAGGATCACCGAGCCGGGATTCACCTTGTCCTGGTTGGCGTACTTGGGCGCGGTGCCGTGGGTGGCCTCGAAGATGGCGTGGCCGCTGACGTAGTTGATGTTGCCGCCGGGCGCGATGCCGATGCCGCCCACCTGCGCCGCCAGCGCGTCCGACAGGTAGTCGCCGTTGAGGTTGGGCGTGGCGATGACGTCGAACTCCTCGGGCCGGGTGAGGACCTGTTGCAGCGTGATGTCGGCGATGGCGTCCTTGATCACGATGCCATTGGGCAGCTTGCACCAGGGCCCGCCGTCGATCTCCTTGGCGCCGAAGAACTCCTTCGCGACCTTGTAGCCCCAGTCGCGGAAGGCGCCCTCGGTGTACTTCATGATGTTGCCCTTGTGCACCAGCGTCACGCTCTTGCGCTTGCCCTGCACGGCGTAGCTGATGGCGCTGTGCACGAGGCGCTCGGTGCCGAGATAGCTGATGGGCTTGAGACCGACGCCCACCTCCACCCGGGTCTCCCGCTTCGGCGTTCCGATGGCTTCGAGCTGCTTCTGCCAGCCCGCGCCGGCCTCTTGCGAGGCGAAGCGGATTTTCTTGAACTCCTTGGGGAACTCCTTCGCCCAGAAGTCGAGGACCTTCTGTGCCTCGGGAGTGCCGGCCGCGTACTCGATGCCGGCGTAGATGTCCTCCGTGTTCTCGCGGAAGATCACCATGTCCACCTTCTCGGGCCGCTTCACCGGGCTGGGGACGCCCTTGAACCAGCGGACCGGCCGCAGGCAGACGAAGAGATCGAGCATCTGGCGCAAGGCGACGTTCAACGAGCGGATGCCCCCGCCCACCGGCGTGGTGAGCGGCCCCTTGATGCCCACCAGGTACTTGCGGAACGCCTCCACCGTCTCGTCGGGCAGCCAGTTGTCGAAGAGGTTTTTCGACTTCTCGCCCGCGTAGACCTCGGCCCAGGCGATCTTCCGCTTCCCGCCGTACGCCTTTTCCACGGCCGCGTCGAACACCCGCTGCGAGGCGCGCCAGATGTCGGGCCCGGTACCGTCGCCCTCGATGTACGGAATGATCGGCTGATCGGGGACGGCGAAGCGCCCTCCGGATCGGGTGATCGGCTTGCCGTTTGCGGGGATCTGCGGGGTAGGGCTCGGCATATGGGCTCCTTGGGCGCGCGGAAGATAGCGCCCTGCGCAGCGGCCGTACAGGGCGGTTTCGGACAAGTCGCGCCGCGGAACGTCGCCTTCAGGATAGGTGAGGAGATTTACGCATCCCCCCCTTCCCCACAGCGCGCGCGTGAATATGCTGAGCACGCGTCCAGGCGGAGGGTCCCGGCGATGCAGCTCGAATTCCAATGCCAGAAGTGCGAAGAGTCGTTCTCGCTCGACATCGGCGACGTGCAGAGCGACCCCGTGCTTCGCTGTCCGGGCTGCGGGACCCGCGCGCCCGACGAGCAGGTGGAGGCGGTGGTGGGCTCGCTCGAAGAGCTCTTCGCCGCCCTGGCGCCCCTGCGGCGCAAGTTCAGCACCGCCGTCGAAGTGAACAGCGAGGACATGCCCCCTCCGTATGACGAGACGCCGGCGGTCACGCGCAAGGCCGCGCTGCTCGATGAGGACGACAGCGAGGACGAGGAAGGCGACGAGGAGGAAGAGGAAGAGGTCGCCGAGCTGGAGTGAGCACTTCCCTCTCCGCCGTCGCTCGCTACCTTGTCCTGGAGGAGGCGGCGATGGCGGGGCCCCGGACGAGCTTCGTAGTGCTGGTGCTGGCCGCTTGCGCGGCTGGCGCGTTCTGTAGCCTGCTGCGGCCCGCCGCGGACGCGCCAATCGAGCTGCGCGTCGACGACCTGGTCAAGGTGCAGGGCGGGCAGATGGTGCTGGTGCTGGCCGAGCGGAACGGCGAGCGCCGGCTCCCCGTCCCGCTGCCCGGCGCGCAGGCCGCGCAGATCCTCGCCGCCGTGGGCGGAAGGGGCGGCCTGGTGCCGGCCGCGGTGGAGTCGCTGGGCGGGCGCGTGGTCGACGCCTCCATCGACGACGTCTCGGCGGATGGACTGCTCCGCGGACATCTCACCCTCGCCGCCGGATCGCGCGAAGTCCGGGTGGAGGCCCCACTGGGCGAGGCGCTCGCGCTGGCGCTGGAAGCGGGGGCTCCGATCCTGGTCGACGCCGCGCTCCTCGAGGCGGCTTCCATCACGCCCAGCGAGCTTCGCGGCCGCAGGGCGCAAACCTGGAAGCGCGAAGCCGCTCCGGGGCCTGTGCTGGGCATTTGATTCTCCGGAAATCGTCGCTTGCGGGCCGGGTCGCAGCGACCTAGGCTCCGCGAACGCATGCGCAAGGCGAAGATCATCTGCACGATGGGCCCGGCGTCCCGTGAAGAGCCGACCCTGAGCAGGCTGGTCGAGGCCGGGATGGACGTGGCGCGGCTCAACTTCTCGCACGGCTCCCACGACGATCATGCGCGCGCCATCTCGAACGTGCGCAAGGCAGCCGAGAACGCGGGCCGCCCGGTGGCGCTCCTGCTGGATCTCCAAGGTCCCAAGATCCGGGTGGGGAAGATCGAGGGCGGCAAGGTCAAGCTCGAGCCGGGCGCGGAGACGATCATCACCGCGGAGCAGGGCGTCTCCGGCACCCCGCAGCGGTTTTCCTGCTCCTATGAGGGGCTGCCCGAGGACCTCTCCATCGGCGACCCGGTGCTGATCAACGACGGCGCCATCCGGCTGGAGGTGATCGGCATCTCCGGCAAGGACGTGAAGTGCCGCGTGGTGGTGGGCGGCATGCTCTCCGATCACAAGGGCATCAACCTGCCCGGCACGGCCGTCTCCATCCCGGCGATGACCCCGAAGGACATCGAAGATCTGAAATTCGGCCTGGAGCTCGAGGTGGATTACGTGGCCATGAGCTTCGTGCGCAACGCCGACGACATCCGGCTGATCAAGCGCTACGCGCCCACCACGCCGGTGATCGCCAAGCTGGAGAAGCCGCAGGCCGTGGACCGGGTGGACGAGATCGCGCAGCTGGCCGAGGGCGTGATGGTGGCGCGCGGCGACCTGGGCGTGGAGATGCCGCTCGAGCGCGTGCCGCTGATCCAGAAGAGCACCATCGAGCGCACCAACTACTACGGCAAGATCGCCATCGTCGCCACGCAGATGCTGGAGAGCATGATCGTCTCGCCGCAGCCCACCCGCGCCGAGGTGAGCGACGTGGCCAACGCCGTGCTCGACGGCGCGGACGCGGTGATGTTGTCGGCGGAGACCGCCACCGGCGCCCACCCCATCGAAGCGGTGCGGACCATGGCTGCCATCGTCGAGGAGGTGGAGCGCAGCGCCCGCTTCCAGGCCCTCCCCGATCCGACGCTGGATCGCGGCGAGAGCACCTTCGCCACCGCGGTGGCGCGCGCCTGCGCGGCAGCGGCGCAGCAGCTGGGCATCGGCACCATCTGCGTCTACACGCGCACGGGGGAGACGGCACGGCAGATCGCCGAGTACCGGCCCCAGGCGCGCATCCTCGCCTTCACCGCCAGCGACATCGCCTACCGCCGCATGGCCCTCTACTGGGGAGTCACGGCCCGCAAGGTGAAGAAGCCCTTCGACACCACCGACGAGATGATCGCGTCGGTCGCGCAGACGCTGGTGGGTTCCGGCGAGGCGATGCGCGGCGAGGCCATCGTCATCGCCAGCGCCGTGCCGCCCAACCGCCCCACCTTCGGCGCCTCGATGATGCAGATTCACCGCCTCTGAAGCGCGTCCAGCTCCTGGCGGGCGAAGTCCGCCTGATCGCAGTCCTCGGCGGTGGCCTTGCCGAGGAGCACCCGGGCCAGCTCGGGGTCCTCCGGCGTGCGCAGGCGCCCCAGGTAATACCAGGCCTCGCAGCGCTCGTCGGAGTCGGAGGCCGCCGCGATGGCCGCGTCGGACTTGATCTCTCCCAGGAAGGCGCGCACCAGCGGCCGGGGCCAGTCCTCGTCGTCTGTGCTCCTGGCCCAGGCGCGCAGATCGTCGGCCGCCTGGGAGCCGCGGCCGTGCGATCGCTGCAGCAGGAACAGCTCCAGGCGCGCCTGGGGCCAGCGCGACTTGCGCAGCAGATCCTCCGCGCGGTCGGTGTGGTGCGCCCTGTCCAGCGCGTGCACGCCGGCGAGCAGCCCGATCATGCCCGCGCGCGGCACCGCCACCTTCATCTGCTTCTGCACGTCGCGCTCGATCTGCTCCCCGTCGACGGCCGGCGGAGTCGGCGGCGTGGGCGCCCGGGGATGGCTGCCGATGGCCGGGATCTCGGGAATCTGGAAGGGGTGGGTCCGGGAGGCGCGCTGCGCCTTCGCCGTCCGCAAGAGACGCGCGCCAGAGGCGAGGGCCACTCCGAGGCCGAGCGTGGCCAGCGCGACCATCAGCGCGGTGGAGCGGCGCCAGCTCTTGGGCTGAGGCGGCAGCGTCACCGGCGCTCCCGGCTCCAGCGCCTCCAGCGCGCGGGCCAGGTCTGCGCCGCTGGCAAATCTCCGCGCCGGATCCTTCTCCAGCGCGCGCTTCACCACGGCTGCGAAGGGAGCGGGCACCTCCGGCCCGAGGGGCGCGGGGTCGGAGTGCAGCGTGGCGTGGCCCGCCTCGATCAGGGTGGCTCCAGGGAAGGCCCGGCGGCCCGTGAGGAGCTCGTGGATCACCGCGCCGGCGCTGAACACGTCGCTGGGCGCGCCCGCGCGCTCGCCGCGGGCCTGCTCCGGGGAGAGGTACCCGGGCGTGCCGAAGATGGCGCCGGTCATGGTGAGCGTCGGGCCCTGGCCTTCGTCCGCCGCCAGCCGCGCCAGACCGAAGTCGAGGATCTTCAACCGGCCGTCGTGGGTGAGGAACAGGTTCTCCGGCTTGAGATCCCGGTGCACGATGCCGCGCGCGTGCGCCGCCGCCAGCCCCCGCGCCAGCTGCAGCGCGAGGTTCTGGACCTGCGCAGGCGGCAGCCGCGCTCCGCCGATCACCGTGCGCAGCGTGTGGCCTTCGAGCAGCTCGGTGACCAGGAAGGGCACCCCGTCCTGCTCGCCCAGGTCGTAGACCGCCAGCACGTTGGGATGCTCCAGCGCGCCTGCCGTGCGCGCCTCCTGCTCGAAGCGCTGGATGCGCGCCGGGTCGTGCGCGGAGGTCACCACCTTCACTGCCACCCGGCGACCCAGCCGCTCGTCGCGCGCGGAGAGCACGCGCCCCATTCCGCCCTTGCCGATCTCCTTTTCGATGCGGTAGCGACCCGCGAGCAGCGCGCCCGCCCCCAGCTCGTGCGGAACTTGCGGCGGCTGCGGAGTCGGAACGGTGGGCGGTCGCGGCGTGCCCGGCGTGGGGGCGCGATCCACCGGTGCCGCGGTGCGGACGAAGCCGCGGCGGGTGAGATCGTAGAACCAGGAGACGATGCCGGTGGCCACGAATCCGGCCACGCCCAGCCAGATGAGCGCCCGCAGCGACCAGCCGGGCAGGTCCATCGAATGCACCACGATGTCGGCGAGCTGCAGCGCGCCCGCGGCCACCACGCCGTAGGCGGCAAGGGCGCCGAGGACGCCGCGCCGCCGCAGCTCGCCGAAGATGGCGGTCACTTCGCCTGATGGGCGATGATCTTGTCCTTGATCTTCGAGTACGTGGCCTTGGGGATGATCTTCTTCTCCCAGAGCTCGTCCTTGGCCTTGTAGGGCCGGCCCTCGACGATCTTCTTCGAGTACGCCTCCCCGATGCCGGGCAGCGCCTTCAGCTCTTCCTCGCTGGCGCTGTTGATGTCCAGCTTGTCGACCTTCTTGGCGGCCTTCTTCTCCGCGGTCTTCGCGTAGGAGACCGACGGCGCAGCAAAGGCCAGCGCCAGCGCGACAGCGATGGCGCGGAGCAACCTGTTCATGATGCCTCCATGGGGTGTGCCGGAATGTGCTCTAGCATAGGCGGCGGTTTCCTGATCGTCGCCGTCGCCGTCCAGGTCGACGACCGCTTATTGGAGCGCTTCGGCGCAGCCTGCGATGCGGTCCATGGCCTTGCGGATGTCGGCTTCCGAGGTGGCGAAGGAGAGCCGCAGGTAGCCTTCGCGGCCAAAGGCGCTGCCCGGCACGGTGGCGACGCCGAAGTCCTCCAGCAGGATCTCCGCCAGCCGCAAGGTGCCCGGCACCTTTTCGCCCTTGAACTTCTTGCCCAACAGCCGGGAGAAGTCCGCGAACACGTAGTAGGCGCCGTCGGCGGCGTGCGCGTCCACGCCCGGCATCTTGCCCAGCAGCTCGACCATCAGATTTCGCCGCCGTTCGAACTGCACGCGCATCGCCTCCAGCGGCTCCTGCGCGCCGCGCAGCGCCGCGATGGCGGCGTGCTGCGAGAGCGAGCTGGGGTTGGAGGTGCTGGCGTCCTGCACCTTGTTCATGCCCGCGATGATCTCCGCCGGTCCGCAGGCCCAGCCCAGGCGCAGGCCGGTCATGGCATAGGCCTTGGAGCAGCCGTTCACCAGCACGGTGCGATCCTTGAGCTCGGGTGCGACCGCCAGGATGTTGGTGGCCTTCACCCCCCCGTAGACCAGCTTGTCGTAGATGTCGTCCGAGAGGATGGTCAGGCGCGGGAACTTCGCCAGCACTCGCGCCACCCCGCGGATGGTCTCCGCGCTCCACACCGCGCCGGTGGGATTGCTGGGGCTGGAGAAGATGAAGACGCGCGTGCGCTCGGTGAGCACCGCCTCCAGATCCTGGGGCCGCGGCGCCCACCCGTCCTGTTGCCGGAGCATCAGCTCCACGGGCCTCCCGCCGGCGAGCCGCACCATCTCCGGGTAGCTGACCCAGTACGGGTTGGGGATGACCGCCTCGTCGCCCTCGGCGAGCAGCGCCATGCAGGCGTTGTAGAGCGCCTGCTTGGCGCCGGAGGTAGCCACGATCTGCGCGATGGGCCAGCGCACGCCGACCTCGCGGAACATCCAGTCGGAGATGGCCTCGCGCAGCTCGGCGATGCCGTTGGGCGCGGTGTACTTGGTCTGCCCCTTCGCCAGCGCGTCGGAGACCGCCTGCGCCACGTGCGGAAAGACGGGGAAGTCGGGCTCTCCCACCGAGAGCGAGACGATGTCGCGACCTTCGCGGCGGAGCTGGATGGCGCGCGCGGTCATCGCCATGGTGGCGGAAGGCTTGACCGCGTCCAGGCGCTTCGAGACCGGGCTCATGTTCCGAACTTCCGGCGGAGCGCAGAGAGCACGTTCGGGGGAACCAATCCGGTCACGTCTCCTCCCAGTCGGGCCACGTCCCTGACGAAACGGCTGGAGATGTAGAAGTAGTCCTCGCCGGTCATCATGAAGAGCGTCTCGATCTCCTTGTCGAGCTTGCGGTTCATGTTGGCCATCTGGAACTCGTACTCGAAGTCGCTCACCGCCCGAAGACCGCGCAGCACCGTGTTGACGCCTTCGTCCTGCGCGAACTTCACCAGGAGGCCGGAGAACGTCTTCACCTGCACCCGCTTGTCGCCGTTGACCGCGCCGCGCAAGAGCTCCACCCGCTCCTCCACGCTGAAGACCGCGTCCTTGGCGGGATTCATCAGCACGGCCACGATCAGGCCGTCGAACATCTTCAGACCGCGCTGGATGATGCTGAGGTGGCCGTTGGTGGGCGGGTCGAAGGAGCCTGGGTAGAGGGCGATCCGCTTCGGCATGTGCGCGGCGTATCCTGAAGGAGACAGAGCGCCGGGTCAACGACGACCCAAGCGTGCATGCGCTGGCCGGGATGACCAGTTTCTGCGCACATGCGCGCGACAACTTTGGTGACGGCAGCGATCTTGATGTCGGGATGTGCACAGGAGGGGGTCCAGCCGGCGGGAGCCGCGGACATCGCCTCCCCAGCTCCTGTGGCGGGAGCCGCGGACGGCGGAACCGCGGCGGTTGGCCCGTGCGATCCCTCGGTACAGCCGACGGCGACGATCGTGGATTCCGGCGCCTGCCCGGGCATCCTGCCGGCCGCGGTGACCTGTGCCGCGGAGCTGAAGCTGTGCAACGGCACCAGCAGCCGCGCGGTGGCGGCGACCAGCGACGGCAGCGGCTCTTTGGCGCTCTCCTGCGCCAACGAGGCAGGGCCTTCGCGGTTCAACAACCTCTTCGTGCCGGTGCGGTCCGGGTTCGTTTCCAAGATGCCGCTGGGCGTGGACGTGCGGCCGCTCTCCGATGGATTCGTCAGCTCGTCGCGGCAGTCCGGGAGCGGATTCGACTTCCTGGCACACGACGGAACGCTGCGCGCGTCGCAGCCGCCGGGCTTCCTCCTGGCAGGCGCGGACGGCGCCGTCATCGTCCGCCTGAGCGGATCCACGCTGCAGGCGCAGTCGCTGGCAGCGGATGGGACGGAGAAGGCGACGGTGGCGCTCGCCTCGGTGACGGCGCCGGCGGGAAGCCTGATGCTGGGCGGCGCCGTCGACGCGAAGGGCGCCACGCTGGTGATCTGGCAGGTCTACGGCGAGTCGCGCGCCGTCGCGCGATGGGTCGGCGCGGGTGGCGCCGCAGCCACGCCGGCATTCGCGCTGGAAGGCTGGCTCGACGTGATTCCCCCCGCCGCTGCGCTCGCGGGAGGCGGGATTGCGCTGGCCTCCCCACCGCCCAGCGGCGACAACCAGCCTCGCTGGCGCGGCGTGATCCCGCCGCTCGGCACCGCCGAGCACCCCGCGCCTGCGTGGCTCGCCTCGCGCGGCGCCTTCTTCCCGTTGCCTGGCGGCAAGGCGATGGCCTTCGGCACGGAGATCGTCGCGGCGGACGGCACGAGCTGCGGCACCGTGGATCTGGGCGCACCGCTGGCAGGCGTCGGCGTGGACGGCACCGCCTTCACCGTGCTCGATGCGACGCGCTTCCGGCTGCATCCGCAGCTATTCCGCTGAGTAGATCCGCACCAGCGTGTCGCCGTACCGCCGCTCGTCGGCGAGCTGCAGCCCCGACGGCGGCGCCGGAGCTGGCTCGCGGCGATCCATCTCCAGCACCAGCCGCGCGCCTGCTGCGAGCAGGCCGTTCTCCCGCAGCGCCTCGAGCATGGCTCCGGAACCGCGCGAGGCGTAGGGCGGATCCGAAAAGACCAGGTCGAACTTCTCTCCGCGCAGCTGCGCGAGCGCCTCGGGCAGCGTGGCGCGGAGCACGCGCGCGCGATCCTCGTACCGCAGCGCCGCCAGGTTGTGGAAGATGACCCCACACGCCCGCGCGTCGCTTTCCACCAGGGTGGCGCGGGCAGCGCCACGCGAAAGCGCCTCCAGGGCCAGCGCGCCGGTGCCGGCGTAGAGGTCGAGCACCGCGAGGCCGTCCATGCGCTGGCCGAGGGCGTCGAAGAGGCTCTGCCGGACGCGGTCGGCGGTGGGCCGCGTGGCAGTTCCGGGGACCGCGCGCAGGCCGCGGCCGCGCGCCTCGCCGCCGACGATCCTCACTCCTCGCCCGCGTGCAGCGCCGCCACCGCGGCGATCAGCCGCCGCGAAGTCTTGTGCGCTCCGGCAGCGCGAAACAGATCCAGCGCCTCGAAGCAGCAGAGCGCCTCCAGCCTGTCCTGTATCAGGCCGGGAAGATCGCGCAGCATGCGCTGGTGGTGCGCGGCCGACTGCTCCAGCGAAGCGCCGGTCGCGTCGGCCCAGGCCTGCACCGTCTCCCACACCTCGCGCGGGGCAGCGCGGTGGAGCGCGCGCAGGAAAGGTCCGGACGCGACCAGCTGCCTGAGCCCGCGCTGCGTGAGCTCGCGCGCCAGCGACTCGGTGGCGGTGGAGAGCGCGGTCCCCTGCAGCTCCTGCCCCAGCGCCGCGGCGTCGTCTTCCAGCCCGGTGATCCGCACCGCGCTGGGGTTTGCCCCGCGCGACCGGAGCTGGCGCGCCAGCTCCGCCGCTGCGCGAGCGCCGCCCAGCGGGACGATCTCCAGCCCCAGCTCCATCTGGCAGACCGGCATCGCGGCCAGCGCCGCGTCGCGCACGCTCTGTTGCGTGTCGGCGGCGGCGAGCGAGACGCCGGTGAAGCCGACCTCGATCTCCCGCTGAATGCGCTCCCGATCGGGCACCGCGCCGCTCTTGCGCGGAGGATCCTTGAGCAGCGCCAGGGGACCCAGGAAGTGCAGCCCGTCCGCGGCGCGGAAGGCGGCCTCCGCGAAGGAGGCGTCGTCGCGCGTCTCCTCGGGACCCTTCTCCTCTCCCGCCCCGGACGGCCGCACCAGGAGGAGCGGGGCCTCGGCGTCGCGGGCGGCCCGCGCGAAGCCCGCGATGGCGGCGGGCGCGGCAGCGGAGAGCGCGACCAGCGCCAGCTGTTCGCGGCCGGCCGCGGCGAGCAGCTCGCGCACGCTCAGGATCATCAGCTCCCGTCCGCGCAGCCGTGAGACCGCCGTCGCCGGACGGCGGGACCAGACGGCTGCGACCGCGCCGCTAATGGACCACCTCTTCGTGGCGGTACTGCTCGCTCTCGAACTGGATGGTGGTGTGCTCGATGGCGAATTTCTGGCGGAGGATGGCCTTCGCCTCGGTGAGGATCTCGTCGTGGCTGCGGCAGTCGGGCCCATCGCAGGTCACCACGATGTGGCAGCTCAATGCCACCAGCCCGCTGGTGATGGTCCAGACGTGCAGGTCGTGGACGGCGGAGACGCCCGGCACCTCGGCCAGCGCCCTGGAGACTTCGGCCACCGCGATGTGGCCGGGGGCGCCCTCCAGCAGCACGTGCACCGCCTCGCGGCAGAGGCGGACGGCGCTCCAGACGATGGTGCCGGCGATGAGGAAGCTGACGATGGGATCGGCGGCGAGCTTGCCCGTCCACGCGATCAGCCCCGCCGAGATCAGCACGCCCACCGAGTTGAGCAGGTCGCCCAGCAGGTGCAGGAAGGTGGAGCGCAGGTTCATGCTGCCGTGCTCCCCCGAGTGCGTCATCCACATGCCGGCAGCGTTCAGGACGATGCCCAGGCACGCCAGCCCCACCATGGTGGGCACGTGCACGGGCTCGGGATGCGAAAGCCGCCGCCAGCCCTCGACGGCGATGCCGGCGGCGATGGCGAAGAGCAAGGCGCCGTTGACCAGCGCGGCCAGGATCTCCAGGCGGTAGTAGCCGTAGGTCCGGCGCGAGTCGGCCGGACGCGCGCCGATGCGCAGGGCGAAGAGCGAGAGCCCGATGGCCCCGACGTCGGCCATCATGTGACCCGCGTCGGAGAGCAGGGCCAGGCTGTTGGACATCCACCCACCCACCGCCTCCGCCACCATGGCCAGCGCGGCCACCGCCAATGCGAAGGCGAGGCGCCGCTGCTCCCCGCTGCGCTCCGGCCCGTGCGGGTGCGCGTGATCGTGTCCATGTCCGTGCATCGCACGCGATACTAATGCCCGGACGACCGAGCTTCCAGCGAGGACATGGGCTAGATTTGCGCGCATGCACCAGGAGCTCCATCCTGCGGATTCCGGGTTTGCCACCGCCGCCGACGGAACGCGCATCTTCTGGACGGCGGTGGGCCAGGGAGGGCCCGCGCTGGTCTGCTGCGACGGGATCGGCTGCGACGGATTCGCCTGGAAGTACCTGGTGCGCGACTTCGCGGCCCGGCACCGCATCGTCCGCTGGCACTACCGTGGCCACGGCCGCAGCGGCATCCCCGAGGACCGCAGCAAGGTGGGGTTCGACGACACCTCGGCCGACCTGCAGGCTGTCCTGAAGGCGGCAGGCGTCTCGCAGGCGGTCTTCCTCGGGCATTCGATGGGCGTGCAGGTGGCGCTGGAGTACCACCGCCGGCACCCGGAGCAAGCGCTGGGCCTGGTGCTGATCTGCGGCTCCCACGGCCTGCCGCTGGACACCTTCCACGACAGCAAGGCCCTGAAGATCCTGCTGCCCTCGATGATCGCCGCCGCCGACAAGTACCCGCAGGCGATGGGCCTGATCTGGCGGCTGGTCTCGGGCGGCGAGCTGGCCTACCAGTTCGCCACCCACCTGGAAGTGAACGGCCGGCTGGTCCACCGCGAGGACTTCGCGCCCTACTTCGCGCACCTGGCCAGCATGGACCCGCGGCTCTTCCTCGGCATGCTCCGCCACGCCAGCGAGCACACCGCCTACGACCACCTGCCAGCAGTCGACGTGCCCACCCTGATCGTCGCCGGCACCGAGGACACCTTCACCCCGTTCTGGCTCAGCGAGGAGATGCACGACCGCATCCGCGGCTCCGAGCTGCTCACCGTGCCGGGCGGCACGCACGTGGCTCCCATCGAGCAGCCGGAGCTGATCGCGCTGCGGCTGGAGAAGTTCCTGGCCCGCATCCCGTCGCAGAGAAAGCGTCCGGGGCTGCGCACCGCGTGAAGCGGCTGGCCGCGCTCGGCGTCCTCCTCGCGCTGCCCGCGGCGGCGCTGGACCCGCGCTTCTCCTGGGAGACGCTGGTCACGCCGCACTTCCTCATCCACTACCACCAGGGCATGTATCGCTACGCGCAGAGGACTGCCCGGGCGGCCGAGCTCTCCTACCAGCGGCTCGTGCCGCTGCTCGAGCACGTGCCGGAGGACCGCACCCAGGTGGTGGTGCAGGACGACACCGACTTCGCCAACGGCAACGCTTCCCCGCTGCTCTACAACCTGATCCACGCCTACGCCGCGCCGCCCGACTCGCGCAGCACGCTGGGCGACTTCGACGACAACGTCTACGAGCTGATCTCACACGAGTACACGCACATCCTCCACCTCGACACGGTGCTCGGGCTGCCGCAGGCGGTGAACGACATCTTCGGCAAGCTCTGGATCACCAACGGCGGGCAGCCCCTCTGGTTCATCGAGGGTATCGCCACCTTTGCCGAGAGCGAGGTGAGCGGTTCGGGCCGGGTGCGCAGCTCGGAGGAGGACATGCTGGTGCGGGCGGAGGTGCTGGCGGGCGTGCTGCCGCGCATCGACACGCTCTCCAACGTGCCGCTGCGCTGGCCCCGCGGCTTCGGGCAGTACACCGTGGGATCGCGCTTCCTGGATTGGGTGCGCGACGAGTACGGGCTGGGAGCGCTGCGCGATCTGTCGCACGACTACGGCGCGCGCTTCATCCCCTTTGCGCTCAACATCAGCGCCGCGCGCGTACTGGGGAAGACCTATCTCGAGCTCTACGACGAGTTCGCCGCCTTCGAGCTGAACCGCGCCGAGCAGCTGCGCGGCCAGGTGCGGGCGGCTGGCGAGACGAAGTTGGAACCGCTCACCCGCCTGGGCGAGTGGGTGCGCACGCCGCGCTTCAGCGCCGACGGCGCGACGCTCTACTACACCAACGCCGGCCCCGACCGGCGTGCCGAGATCCGCGCCATCTCGCCCGGAGGCGATCGCCACGTGGCCACCCTGTACTCCGACGGCGCCGGCGACTCGGGCATCGCGGTGGCGCCCGACGGGCGCGTGGTCTTCGCGCGAGCCGAGGTGTACCAGGAGTTCGAGGGTCTCCAAGACTTATACTCAGTAGATCCAGTAACGGGCTCGGAGCGCCGCATCACCCGGGGGCTGCGCGCGCGGGGTCCCGACGTCGCGCGCGACGGCGCCATCGCCTTCGTCTGGCGCAGGCCGGGAGGCGGCACGGCCATCGCCGAGCTGCGCCCCGGCGAGCAGACACCGCGCGTGCTCTTCGAGGGGCCCGGCGGAGATCCGGTGGACAGCCCCCGCTGGTCGCCCGACGGCACCCGCCTCGCCTTCCTGCACCACCGCCAGGGTGCCTGGGACGTGCGCATCGTCGATCGGGCCACGCTCGCCGTCAGCGACGTCACCCGCGACCGCGCCCTCGATCGCGATCCGGCCTGGACCGCCGACGGCAAGTGGCTGCTCTTCAGCAGCGATCGCACCGGCATCTACGATATCTATGCGTGGCGCCCAAGGGAGGAGCCGGGGTCCCCCCGGCGACGGGCGGAGGCCGGAGGCCGGAGCATGGGGGAGGAGCCGGGGTCCCCCCGGCGACGGGCGGAGGCCGGAGGCCGGAGCATGGG
>DASRTX010000384.1:0-25214 GCA_035655715.1 Myxococcales bacterium
CCCGCCAGTCACGCGCTGCTCGAAGATGTTCTTCTCGTTGGGCAGGATGGCGGTGACACCGGTGCGCACCGGACCGCGCCCGCGCCGCAGCGGGCCGGCGCCGCGGATGATGGTGGAATGCCCCACCATCACGCCCTCCACGTCGGTGATGGAGTTCCACTTGCCGGGCCTGAAGCGCCCGAGCGGAATCCCCAGGTCGCGCGCGCGGGAGCGCTGTTCCACGGAAGCAGGATAACAGGATTCGTGGACGTGGTCGTTGACGTGGACGGCGATCACGTCTACGTCCACGAAGGTACGTCGGCTTGCCAGCCTTCGGATAGCAGACCCACAGGCGTGCTTCACGGGACAACCGCTTGGGGACCAATGTTCGAACAGCGGCAACTGGTTCAGCCGGCTGAACCGGACTTTCGACGCTCGAATCGCGTAGCCGCTTGAGTGAGTCAGGCCGCCTTCAGCGCCTCACTGCGCCGTGTGCAGAGAGAGCGCCTCACCACTGACCCGACAACGCCCGGCGGAGACGGGTCACCTTCCCGGAATCGCCGGAGCCGACCGCGGCTCCTCCGCGTTCGCCGGCGGCGGCACCGATACCTCGCCGTTTCCGTTCAGCGGCTTCACTACCTCGGGTGCGCGCATCTCGCTGCGCCGCTCGCGCTCCCGCTCCTTGTAGCGGCGGAAGGCGCCGGAGAGGATCTCCGAGATGAGCGCGTTGTACTCGATGCCCGCCGCCTTGGCGATCAGCACCAGGTCGCTCCAGCCCGGCGTCAGGCCAGGCAGCGGGTTGCACTCGAGGAAGTAGATCTTCCCGTGCTCGTCCATGCGGAAGTCCACCCGCGCCACGTCGCGGCAGCCCAGGGCGATGAAGCACTCGCGCGCCGCCCGCTCCAGCGCCTTCTGCTCGCCCGGCTCCAGCGAGGCCGGCACGTCGTAGCGGATCTTCGACGACCAGTCCTGCTTGAACTCGAAGGAATAGACCGGCCGTGTCTGCTCCTTGTCGAGGAAGACTACCTCCATGGGCGGCAATACTTTTGGTCTTCGCTCGCCCAGCATGCCCACGGTGAACTCGCGCCCGCCGATGTAGTCCTCCACCAGCGCGGGCTGGTCGTACTTGACGATCATCTTCTGCGCGGCTTCGCGCAGCTCGGCCTCGTTCTCCACCACCGAGGTGGCATGCACGCCCTTGGAGCTGCCCTCCGCCACCGGCTTCACGATCATCGGGAAGCTCATGTCCTTGGGGACCCGCTCCTTGCCGGTGGTCATGATGAAGAAGTCGGGGGTGGGGATGCCGTGCTGGCGCACGATCTTCTTCGCCAGCGCCTTGTCGAGGGCAATGTTGAGCGCGGCAGGATCGGAGCCGGAGTACGGGATGTCGAGCAGCTCGAGCAGGGACGGCACCTGCGACTCGCGATTGCGGCCCTTGATGCCCTCCGCCATGTTGAAGACCAGGTCGGGCTTGGTGGTTTCGATCAGCGCCGGGAGATCGGGGGTGGCTTCCAGGTCGATGACCTCGTGTCCCGCCGCCGCGATGGCCTCGCGCACTGCCTGGATGGTGGCGGGGGCATCGTACTCCGCCTCCTCGTCGCGGGTGCCGTCCAGCGCCGGCTTCACGCGCTTGACGTTGTAGGTGAAGCCCACGCGAAGCGGGCCGCGGCGCGGCGGGCGGCTGCGCGGCTTGCGCGGGTCCTTGAGGCCCCAGCGCGCCACCGCGCTCTCCACCACCTTGCCCAGCACCGCGTCGGTGTGCAGCCCCTCCAGGGCGGCGGCGGCGTAGATGCCGGCGCCTGGCTCCAGCGAAGGCAGCGCGTTGATCTCGATGAAGTAGACCTGCCCGTCCTCGGCGACGCGGAAGTCGATGCGCCCCAGATCGCGCACGCCCAGCGCCTTGTACGCGCTGCGCGCCATCTCCTGCGCCCGCTCCACCACGTAGGCGGGGAAGTCGGCCGGGCAGCGCACGGTCACCGCGTCGTAGTGCACCGACTTGAGATCGTAGTCGTAGATGCGGTAGCGGCGCTTCGACAGCTCGGACTCCTCGATCACGTACTCCACGGGCGTCAGCACTTGCGAGGGCGCTTTTTCCAGGAAAGCCACCGTCAGGTCCTTGCCGGGGATGTACTCCTCCACCAGCACGCCGGCGGGGAACCGCTGCAGCTGCTTCTCCACCAGCGCGCGCAGCCGCTGCTTGTCCTCCACCACCGAGTCCTGGGTGATGCCCTTGGACGATCCTTCGAAGTTGGGCTTCACGATCACCGGGAAGCGCCAGCCCTCCAGCTTGAGGCCGGAGACCTCCTCGATGAACTGGCCGCGCGGCGAGATCACGCCGTGCTCGCGCAGCAGCAGCTTGGTGAGCGCCTTGTCCAGCGTGACCGCCAGCACCCACGCGTCGGAGCCCGTGTAGGGAAAGCCCAGCTCGTCGAAGAGCGCGGGGTAGAAGGCCTCGCGGAAGCGGCCGCGGCGGCCCTCCGCGGTGTTGAAGACCAGGTCCGGCGCGTAGGCCTCGAGCCGCGCGGCGGTGCGGCTGGCCGGCCCGCTGACCTCGATGCGCTCGACGCGGTGACCGAGCCGCTCGATGGCGGCGCAGAGCGCGTCGATGGTCTCGCGGGAATCGAACTCCGCCTCGTCTTCCGAATCGGTGAGGCGCAGGTTGTGCGTCAGCGCGATGCGCATGCGGTGGGTTCCTTCTGGCGGGCAGAGCGTGAGGCGAGGGGGGCGGGAGCGCGGGTGCCGTTGGTGGCCGGGCGGGTGTCGAGTCCCAGCGCCAGGCGGCTGTCGATCACCTGGGTGCCGGCGAGCAGATCGCCGAGCCGGCGCTGCCCCAGGTCGCGGGTGAGCGGCCGCAGCGCGACGAAGGCCTCCACGGCCAGGATACAGCCCAGCGTCGCGGCAAAGAATGCCGCCGACGCGCCCGCCGCGGTGGGCAGGAGCGCCAGCGCGAAGACGAGATTCCGCAGCACCGAGTCGCGCGTTCCCGCCGGACGGTGCGTGGCGAGCACGAGCACGCGCAGGCCCCACATCCGCTTGCCCAGCGAGCGGCCGGCGCCGAACAGCGAATCGCCGAAGAGGAGGATGCCGGCGCAGAGCAACTCCGCGGCGTGGGCATGCCCGCGCGGAACGAGGAGCAGCGGCGCCAGCGCGATCAACAGATCGAGGGCCCGCGCGCCGCCGCGGCGGCGCAAGTCGGCGGGCGGGTACCCCTTCCGGGGACCTGGAGGATCAGTGTTGTCCATCTTCTCCCGGTGGAGCGTCACCGCGCGTGAACATCACGAACGCCATGGCCGGCCGTTTCGAGGATTCGCGCATGGCGAACTGCATGCCCTCGAAGGTCCAACCCTGCGCTGTCCAGTCGTTCACGATGGCTTCCAGGCTCTCGTCGGTGACCGAGCTGGTCTCGACGATCTTCCACCGGGTGACGGCATTCATCAAGCGTGATCTTGCAGCCAGCGGGCCGCGTCCACCGCGCTGTACGTCAGGACGAAGTCCGCGCCCGCCCGCTTGATGGAGGTGAGGATCTCCAGGCAGACCCGCTTCTCGTCGATCCACCCCATCTGCGCGGCAGCCTTGAGCATGGAGTACTCGCCGGACACGTTGTAGGCGGCGACGGGCAGGTCGGTGAGGCTCTTCACCTCGGCGATCACGTCCAGGTAGGGCAACGCCGGCTTGACCATGACGATGTCCGCCCCTTCCGCCACGTCGAGCAGCGCCTCGCGGCGCGCCTCACGCCGGTTGGCGGGGTCCATCTGGTAGCCGCGGCGATCGCCCTCCTTGGGCGCGCTCTCGGCGGCCTCGCGGAAGGGGCCGTAGAAGCCGCTGGCGTATTTGACCGCGTAGCTCATCACCGGCGTGTCGGTGAAGCCGTTCTCGTCCAGCCCCTTGCGGATGGCGGCGACGCGGCCGTCCATCATGTCGCTGGGCGCCACGATGTCGGCGCCGGCCTTGGCGTACGCCAGGGCGGCGCGCGCGAGCAGGGGCAGCGTACGATCGTTGGCCACCGCCACGTGTCCGCGGGCGTCGCGCTCCAGCGGGCCGCAGTGGCCGTGGTCGGTGTACTCGCACATGCACACGTCGGCCACCAGGACCATGTCCGGCAGCGCGTCCTTGAGCGCCTTGAAGGCGGTGCAGACCGGCCCGTTCGGATCCCAGGCGGAGGTCCCTTCGGCGTCCTTGCGGTCGGGGATGCCGAAGAGGATCAGCGACCGCACCCCGGACTTCCAGGCGGTGCGAGCGTCTTCCACCAGGTTGTCGACCGAGAGTTGCGACACCCCCGGCATCGAGCCAATGGGCTTGCGGATGCCCTTGCCCGACACGGCGAAGAGGGGAAGCATGAAGTCGCTCGGGCGCAGGTGCGTTTCGCGCACGAGCGAGCGCAGCGTCTCGGTGCGGCGCAGGCGGCGTGGACGGTCGGCTGGGAAGGCCATGACGGCGCCACGGTAACCCCCGCGCGCGCCCCATTCAAGGCTTCCAGCGGATGCCCAGCGTCAGGGCGTGGTCGCGGCTCTCCACCAGGAGCGCCTTGTCCGGGCTGCTGCCGGGGTCGAGGGCGTTGGAGCCGGTGAAGGTCGCGTGCCAGCGGGTGAAGTCGTAGCCGAAGTCCACCGCGGCGCTGCGCGCGATGTCGATGGAGAGCTGGATGCGCGCCTTGAACTCGCTGGAGTCGGAGAGCACGCCCAGATTCGCCTGGGCGGCGTAGGGAAACGGCGTCAGCGCCCCCTCCAGGTATCCCATGATGGTGACCACGGGCGCGATGCGGTACTCCAGCTCGACGTTGGAGGTGCCGCCGAAGATGCCGATGCGCGGCGCGCCTCCCTGCGCCTCCGTCCCCCACTGGTAGCGCGTGATCAGGCCGGCGGCGGCGGTGACGTTGAACCCGGGCGCGATGCGCTGCACGATTCCGCCCAGGAGCCGCCCGGTGAGATCGAATCCGTCGCTGCCGACGTGCGTGCCCTGCGTGTCGGTCTGGAACTGACCGCCCTCGAGCTCGATCCGCGCCAGGAACCTTTCCCCGAACGCGGTGGTGGTCCAGCGGCCCAGCGCGCGCAGGGGCTGGAACTTGTCCGAGCCGAACTGCGCGCCCACGCCGCTGTCCACGCGCACGGAGAGGATGGAGGGCTTCCAGGCGAGGAGGAATCCCACCGGAATGCCCGAAGGGACGTTGATGGGAACTTCGCGCGGCTCCTGGTCGGCGAGGACCGCCCCGGCGAACGCGCAGCAGAGGCTGAAGGCGAGGAGACGCACGGGGGGACGATATCAGCGGTAGGTGCCGGCGTCGCGGATGGCCTGCAGGACGCCGCGGGGAACCAAGCGCGAAACGTCGCCGTCGGACTTGAGTAGCGCGCGCACCTGGGTCGACGAGATCTCGGGGATGATCGGTTCGGTCCCGCCGGCCTGCGCGTATCCGCCGCGCCGCACGGTGACGATGCGGGCGAGCTGGCCGATGCGGTCGAACTGCTTCCACTGTGGACGCTCGGCATCGAGATCCGTTCCCAGCACCAGCGCCCAGCGATGTTCCGGATGCCTGCGCTGGAGCCACTCCAGCAGATCCACGGTCCGCGTCTGTCCCGACTCCTGCTCGGCGCTCGAGGCGCGCGCCCGCGGCAGGGCGGCGGCGAGCCGTTCGCAGAGCGCGAGGCGGTGCTCGAAGGGGGCGACCAGCGGCTTGCCGAAGGGATGCTGGTAGACGGGAACCAGCCACAGCTCGTCCACCGGCTCGGTGGCCAGCACGTAGGTGGCAGCGAGCAGGTGCCCCAGGTGGGGCGGGTCGAAGCTGCCGCCGAAGAGCGCGATCTCAGGCATAGAGCAGGAACCTCTCGCGCTCCTGCAAGAACTGCTGACGCTCGCTCTCCCAGGAATCGCAGAGCTGCGCCACGGTGGCGCCCTGCTCCACCCGCTTGCGGAACGCGTCGCTGCCGGTCAGCAGATCGATGGCGGGCTTGTCCTCGACGAATTCGTACTTCTCGGTGCGCCAGCGGAACTTCGCCGGATCCTGCGCGCGCCCGTGCACGACCGCGGCGACGCCCAGCCGCACGGCGTTGAGGCCGCGCCCATAGCCGAGGTGGATCTGCACGCCCTGGCAGCGCTGCCCCTTGTGCTTGTCCCAGGTGGGCGTGAAGGCGCAGGGGCGAAAGCGCGCCCCTTCGATGGCCTCGCGTCCCAGATCCTCCGCGAGGCGCTGGCCGTCGAGCCAGGGCGCGCCGAAGAGGAGGAAGGGCAAGGTCGTGCCGCGGCCCTCGCTCAGGTTGGTGCCCTCGAGCAGGCACATGCCGGGGTAGACCAGCGCCGTCTCCACCGTGGGCATGTTGGGCGAGGGGATCACCCAGGGCAGCCTGGTGTCGTCGAAGGACATGTCGCGCCGCCAGCCCTCCATCCGGACGACGTGGAGGTCGGCGCCGATGCCCTGGTTGACGAAGCCCGCGTACTCGCCGGCGGTCAGGCCGTGACGCGCACACACCGGCCAGAGGCCGACGAAGGATTCGTAGCCGGGCTGGACGACGCCGCCTTCGACGGAATTGCCGCCGATGGGATTGGGGCGATCGAGGACCAGGAAGCGCAGCTTGCGCCGGGCCGCGGCCTGCATGGCGAGGCCCATGGTGGCGAGATACGTGTAGTAGCGGCTGCCCACGTCCTGCACGTCGAAGAGGAGCGCATCGAGGTCCTGGAGGTGCTCGTCGCGCGGCGTCAGCGAGGCGAAGTCCTTGCCGTAGAGCGAATGCTCGGGCACGCCGGTGCGCGCGTCGCGAGCCTCGCCCACCTCCTCCAGGTACTGGACGTCGCCGCGGATGCCGTGCTCGGGGCCGAAGAGGTGTACCAGGTGTACACCCGGTACACCGTGCAGCACGTCGGCCATGTGCTCCAGCCGCGGCGTGACGCTGGTGGGGTTCAGGATGGCCCCCACGCGCAGCCCGCGCACCTTCGAAAGCAGCTCGGAGACGCCCAGCATCAGTACGCGTTCCGCGAGAGGAAGCCGAAGGCCACCGTGCGGGCGAGGATCTTGAGGTCGAGCAGCAAGGACCAGTGCTCGATGTAGTAGAGGTCGTACTCGACCCGCTTCTGGATGCTGGTGTTGCCGCGCAGGCCGTGGATCTGCGCCCACCCGGTCATGCCGCTCTTCACCATGTGCCGGAGCTGGTAGCGCGGGATGCGCCTGCGGAACTGATCGATGAACACCGGCCGCTCGGGGCGCGGACCCACCAGGCTCATGTCGCCCACCAAGACGTTCCAGAGCTGCGGCAGCTCGTCGAGCGAGATGCGCCGCAGCAAGGCGCCGATGGCGGTGACGCGCGGGTCGCTGGCTTCTGCGAAGCGCGGTCCGGCGGCTTCCGCGTCGGTGCGCATGGTGCGGAACTTGAGCATCTGGAATGGCTTGCCGTCGAGGCCGACGCGCTCCTGCCTGTACAGCACGGGACCTTTGCTTCCCGCCTTCACGGCCAGCGCGATGAGGGCGAAGAGCGGAGAGAGGAGGAGCAGCAGCAGCGCGGTCAGCGCCAGATCGAAGACGCGCTTGGCGAGGGCGTTGATGCCCAGCACGCCGCTGGACTGGAGGTTGACGATGGGCAGCCCGCCGAACTCCTCCAGCCCGCCGAAGAGCGTGGCGTACTGGTACACGTCGGGCACCAGCTTCACGTCCACGGTGGTGTCGGCGCACACCTCCATGATGCGCGGCAGGTGGTGCACCGAGCGGGAAGGCAGCGCCACCAGCACCTGGTCGACGGCGCGGGAGGTCAACACGTGACGGAGCTCCCGCAGCGTGCCGATCACCTCGACGCCGGCGACGCTGGTGCCCACCCGCTTCCGGGTGACGCTCAGGCAGCCCACCGACCGGAAGCCCAGCTCGCGGTGCAGATCGATCTGCTCCAGCACCTGCCGCGCCAGCCTTCCGGCGCCCAGCACCAGCACGAAGCGCAGGTTGTAGCCCCGCCGCCGCGCGGCCTGCAGGAGCTCCTTGGAGAAGACGCGGGCCAGCGAGATACCCACGAAGCTGAGCCCGGCGAAGAGCGCCAGCGTGCCGCGGGAATAGCGCGCATCGCGGATGAAGTAAGTCAGCGCTACGAGCAACAGGCCCGCCACCACGGTGGCCTTGAAGACGCCGAAGACCTCGTCGAGCGGGGTCTTCTGCCGCTGCGGCCGGTAGAGGCCCATCGCCCGCAGCGAGAGTGGCCACACGATGATGGCCAGGAGCCCGACGATGAACGTCTCGTCCGGCCGGGGCAGCTCGGGGTACGGCCAGGTCCTGGGCGACCCGAACCGCAGCGCGTACGCGCCCCAGAACGCCGCCGCGACCAGGAGCATGTCCAGGCCGACGCGCAGTCCGGTGAAGAGCTGGTTGTGCCGCTTGAACATCGGTTTCGGGGACACCATACGAAACTTTCCGAATGGTGTCCCCGAAACTCAGGGCTTGGGCTGGAGCACCAGGAAGTATTGGTAGGGAAGGAAGCTGTGCTCGCCCACCAGCGCAAAGCCGGCGGCGGCGGCCTGCTGGAGGAACTCCTCGCGCGTCAGCTTGTGGTCCGGAGCCGGGCCGACCGGCAGCTCACGCTTGTGGAAGTCGATGTTGACGATGCGCCCGCCGGGCTTCAGCGCGCGCCCGAGGCGGCGCAGGTAGGCCGGCCCGTCGGGGAAGTGATGGTACGTGTCGACGATCAGGATCAGGTCGCAGGCGCGCGGCGGCAGGAGCGAGTCGTCGGACAGCGCCAGCACCGGGGTCACGTTGCGCAGGCCGGTGGGCTGCAACCGTTTTCGCAGCGCCTCGAGGATGCGCGGCTCCACGTCCACGGCATAGACGCCGCCGTCCTCGCCCACGGCACGCGCGATGCGCAGCGCGAAGTAGCCCGGACCCGCGCCGATGTCGCAAGCCACCTGCCCGCGCTGCAGTCCGAGCGCCCTCACCACCTCGTCGGGCTTCTGCCACTCCGCGCGGCCGGGCTCCTCCATCCGCGCGATGTACGCCTCGAGGTCCTCCGGGTTGCCGTGCTTTCCGTGCTGTCCATGCATCTGCGTCACACCCAGGATGGCGATCGCCACGGTCATCTGCAGCATCGCGCCGCCTGTAGCACGCGCAGCCGCGGTCTGCTACGGTGAGGTCACTTTCGCTCTGCCGGGAGGTACTTCCGAATGGGCGTTCAAAGCCTTCTCCGCTCCATCGCCGGCGCCGCTCTGCTGTCGGCCGCCTGCGGCTCTGGGGATCCGCAGGCTACCAAGTGTACCCAGCTGCTCCTCCAGTATGCGAAGGCGCTGCCCGTGGCGGCCGCCTGCGATCCGGCCGTGACCGGCTCCTGCTCCACCTCGCGCGCGACGGCGAGCCTGGATCCCGCCGGCGCTCCCTTCCTCTGCACCAACTGTGAGACGAACGTGAACCCGGCCAACGTGGCGCCGCTCGACGCGCTGTTCTCGCAGTACCAGGCCGCGGGCTGTCACGTTTCCGAGGAGACGTGCCCGTGCACCGAGTTCAGCGGAAAGCCGGGCGTGTGCGCGGGCAACGGCGTCTGCAACTGATCCCGAGGATCTCTTCTTCGTCGGATGCGAATCGGACCATCGCGGCAACGTCGTCATTGCCGGCGTCGTGTCAAGCACGCGTCGATCGCCCGCGCCAGCTCGGGGCCGAAGCGGGCCGTGTCGAAGCGGGTGGCGTGCTCGTGCAGGCGCATGGGGTCGACCTCCAGCCGATCGATGGCGGCGATGCCTTCGATGAGCGACTCCACGGTGGGCTCCGGGAAGAAGGCGCCGGTCTCGCCGGCGATCACCGTCTCCAGCGCGCCGCCCCGGCCGAGCGCCAGCACGGGCCGTCCCGCGGCCTGCGCTTCTACCGGCGCGATGCCGAAGTCCTCTTCTCCGGGCAGCAGGAAGAAGCGCGCCCGGGCGTAGAGCCGCGGCAGATCCTCGTGCGGCACGCTGCCCAGGAAGCGGACGCTCTTTCCCGCCGCCGCTTCCAGCCGCCCGCGCTCGGGGCCGTCGCCCGCCACCAGCAGCGGGCGCTTGAGGCGCGAGAATGCGCTCACCGCCAGGTCGACGCGCTTGTAGGGGACCAGCGCCGAGACGATCAGCGCGTAGTCGTCGGGCCCTTCCGCGGCGGGGACGAAGCGGCTGGTGTCGACGGGTGGGTAGACCACCGCGTCCACCTCGCGGTTCCAGTAGCGCCGGATGCGCTCGGCCACGAAGCTGCTGTTCGAGACCAGGCTGTGCACGCGCCGCGTGGAGGCCACGTCCCAGCGCCGGAGGAAGGGCGCCACCGCGTTGGCGGCGACCCGCGTCAACAGGCCCGCCCGTCCCGGTCCGAAGTAGGTGTCGAACTGGTCCCAGACGTAGCGCATGGGCGTGTGGACATACGCGACGTGCGAGGCGCCGGGTCCGGGCCGGCAACCCTTGGCCACCGCGTGGCTGGTAGAGATGACCAGATCGTAGGCGCGAAGATCGAAGCTCTCGATGGCCAGCGGGAAGAGCGGCAGATAATGGCGGTAGCTGCGCTTGGGAAGACGGTCGAGGAAGCTTGGGACGATGCGGTGTCGCTCGATGATCTCGCCGCACGAGCCCGGCACGTACACAAGCGTGAAGATGTCCGACGCCGGATACAGCAGGCAGAGCTGCTCGAGCACGCGCTCGCCGCCGCGCAGCCCGGTGAGCCAGTCGTGGACCAGCGCGACCTTCATCCAGCCGCCTCGAGGTACGCCTCGGCGTGGCGGCGCGCGCACTCGTCCCATTGGAACGCCGCTGCCCGCATGACGCCCTTGCGCGACAGCTCCTCGCGCAGCGCCGCGTCGGCGAGCACGCGATCGAGCTGCGCCCGCAGCGCATCCGCATCGCCGCGGGGAACGTGCAGCGCCGCGCCGCCCGACACCTCCACCAGCGCGGGATCGTCGCTGGCGATGCAGGGCGTGCCGCACGCCATCGCCTCCACCAGGGGAAAGCCGAAGCCTTCGTACAACGAGGGCAAAGCCACCACGGCCGCCGTGCGATAGAGCCGCAGCAGCTCGTCCTCGCTCACGTAGCCGTGTCCGGGCCCGGCAAGCTTCAGCTCCACGCCGCGGGGAATGGCCGCCCGGAGCAGCGAGAGTCCCTTGCGCGGCCCCGCGTCGCCCACGTAGAGCACGAAGCCCTGGCGCCGCTCCGTCCCCGGCGAGAAGCGCGGCTCGATGCCGTGGTGGATGGCGCGCACGCGCGAAGCCGGCACTGACAGGTAAGCCACCACCTCGCGCGCGATGGCCTGGGTGGGAACGATCACGCGCGCGGCGTCCCGCGCCCGCGCGAGCAAGGCGCGCGCGAAGTGGCGCGCCCGCGCCGGCTCCTGCGATTCGGGGTGGAGCACGGTTGCGAGGTCGTGCACCGTGAGCACCACCGGCCCGCGAAAGAACGGCGCCGCGTGGTTGGTCTCGTGGTAGACGGTGGGGCGCTCGCGCAAGAGCGCGGCGGCGCGGGCGGCCTCGGCCAGCGCATAGGCGAAGGGGAGGCGCTTCACCGCCCCGCGCAGGCCGCGGGCGGCGGGCCCGGGAAGGAAGAGCGGCCGGGCGCGAACGCCGCCGACGGCGCCGAGGGCGTCGAGCAGACCCGCGATGTACCGCCCCACGCCGGTGCGCGCGGCGGCCAGAGGAGCAGCGTTGATTCCCACGTCGAGCAAGGAATCCGAGGGTGTAGCACCGGTAAACCCTTTGGTGTACGCCGTCGTGCTCACCTGGAACGGCGCCCACCTCCTGGCCGAATGCCTGCGCTCCGTCGAGGCGCAGGAGGTCAAGGTCCAGCTCACCGTGGCAGACAACGCGTCCACCGATGGGACGGCGGCACTGCTCCGGCGAGACTTCCCCGCTGCCGCGCATCTGGTCCTGCCCTCCAACCTGGGTTACGCGCGCGCCAACAACGCCGCGATCCGCCAGGCGCTGGATTCCTCCGCCGACTTCGTCGCGTTGATCAACAACGACGTCGTGCTGGCGCCGGACTGGCTCTCGCGGCTGCTTCGCGCGGCAGCGGCGCAGCCCCGCGCAGGCCTCTTCACCGGCACCCTGCTCTTCCAGGGCGAGCCGACCGTCAACTCCACCGGGCTGGAGATCGATGGCGTGGGGCGCGCGCGCGACCGCGACTTCCGCCTTCCGCTCGCCGACCTCTCCCGGCAGGACGGGCCGGTGGCCGGGGTGAGCGGCGGCGCGGCCTTGCTGCGCGCCGCCATGCTGCGCGAGGTGGGCCTCTTCGACCCCGCGTACTTCGCCTACTACGAGGACGTCGATCTCTCGCTGCGCGCCGCCCGCGCCGGCTGGGGCGCCTGGTACGTGCGCGGCGCGCTGGCCCGGCACCGGTTCGGCGCCAGCTTTGGCCCGGGCTCCCCGCGGCAGCGATACCTGCTCGGCGTGGGGCACCTGCGCACGCTGGCCCGACACCAGCCGCTGCTCAAGGCCGCCGCGCTGGTGCCGCTGACCATGGCGTACCGCGCCGCGGTCAAGGCGCCGCTTCTGCTGCTGCGCCGGCAACCCGCGCTGGCCTGGGCCGAGCTGCGCGCCGCGGCGGCGGGCGGTGTGGCAGCCCTGCGCGCGTTCAGCGATAGATCACGGCCGCAGCGGTGATGGCCCAGCCCAGCAGCGCCACCCAGAGCGCGCGGTCCTGGGCCAGCAGGCTGCCGGGATCGCCGCCCGCGTCCTCGCGCACCACGTGCTGCTGATACCGGAAGAGCGCATAGATCACGAAGGGAACGGTGTAGACGAGGTTGGTGGTGCCGAAGTGCGCCACCGTGCGCTCGGACTGCGTGTAGATGGCGTAGGAGACGATCACCGCTCCGGCCAGCGCCGTCAGCCAGCCGTCGAGCAGCGGCACGCTGTACTGACCCAGCGCCGGGCGATGCGCGGGCGCGTTCTGGCCCAGCAGCACCAGCTCGGCGCGCCGCTTCCCCAACGCCAGGAAGAGCGCCAGCAGGAACGAGCAGACCAGCAGCCACGGCGAGATCTCCGCCGCGATGCAGGCGGCACCTGCCACCGCGCGCAAGACGAACCCCGAGGCCACGATCATCACGTCGACCAGGAAGACGCGCTTGAGGCGCAGGCTGTAGCCCAGGGTGGAGATCAGGTACGCCGCGAAGACGCCGAACGTGGCCAGGTTGAGCAGGGCCGCTCCCGCCAACGCCGCGGCGGCGAGCACCGCCGAAAGAAGCCAGGCGGTGGCCGGCGACACACGCCCCGAGGCGATGGGCCGTGTCCGCTTGAGCGGGTGGTGCACGTCGGAGGCGCGGTCTGCCAGATCGTTGGCCAGGTAGATGGCGCTGGAGATGGCGCAGAAGAGCGCGAAGCAGGCAACGACGCGGAGCTGGGCGTTCCGGTCGAAGAGGCGGCCGGCAAAGACGATGCCCGCGAGCACGAAGACGTTCTTGGTCCACTGCCGCGGGCGCATCGCCTCGAAGAGCGCGGGCATGGGCATGGTCAGAACGACAAGCGCTTGAAGACGCGTTCCGGCAGCGCCTTGATCAGCAGCATGATCACCCGCCACCACCAGGGCAGGTAGATGACGCCGTCCCGGCCCGAATCCACCGCCCGGACGATGCCGCGGCCCACCTCGGAAGCGGAGGCGAAGAGGGGCGTCTTGGGCAAGGAGGCGGTCATCGGCGTGTCCACGAAGCCGGGCTTGAGCGTGAGCACGCGCACGCCCGTTGCCTGTGACCGCTGCCGCAGGGCAGAGAGCAGCGAGTCGAGCCCTGCCTTGGAGGCGCCGTACACGCCCACCCGCGCGCGCCCGCGGTCGCCCGCCACGGAAGAGAGCGCCGCGATGCAGGATCCCGCCGGCATCTTCGGCGCCAGCAGCGCGAGGATCCGCGCCGGCGCGACCAGGTTGGTGCGCAGGACCAGCTCGGCGGCCTCGGGATCGGTCTCCCGTTGCTCGGCGCTGCCGAGGATGCCCTGCGCGAAGAGCACCACCGCCGGCGAGTCCAGCCGCGAGACCAGCGGGCCGTGATCGCCGTTGAGGTCCTGCACCAGCACCTCGACGTTCCCGCCGCGCGTGCGCAGATCCGCGGCCACTGCGTCCAGCTTCGCCGCGTCCCGGCCCACCAGCAGCAGATCGGATCCACGCTCCGCCCAGACGCGAGCGGCGGCCTGCGCGATGGCGGAGGTGGCTCCCAGCACCACCACCTTCACTGCGCGACCCTCCGCCAGAGCGAGGAGGAGAAGGCGGGATCGAGGTGGCGGCGGAACTCCGCGAGCCGCGGATGGGAGCGCTCGAAGGTGTCCCGCGACATGCGCGCGTCCTTGGCCGCGTAGAGCGCGCCGCCGGCCTCCATGGCGATGGCCTCCAGCCGCGCGTAGTGCGCGAAGGTCTCCTCGCCGCGGTTGGGCAAGTCGAGGGCGAGCGTGAAGCCGGGGCGCGGAAAGGAGAGCAGCCCTGGTGAGCCCGGTGCGCCAAAGCGCTTGAGCACGGTCAGCGGCGAGGCCGGCGCGTCGCGGAGCAGCGCCCGCAGCGCATCGGCGGTGGGCACCACGCACTGGAACTGCAGCAGCCCCCGCCGGCCATAGAGCCGGTTCCACCGCGCCACCGAGTCGAGCGGAAAGAAGAAGGGATCGTAGTGCCGCAATCGCGTCCCGGCCGAGATCTTCTCCGCCGCGTAGAAGAGCGCATTGAAGGCGCGCACGGTGAGGCCGTTGACGGCAGGCACGTCCACCGGCACCGCGGCCCGGGCATGCGGCCGTCGCGGGGCGCCGTCCGCGTGATCGCCGCAGAAGAACACGCCCCGCTGCGCACCGGAGAGCACGTCCACCCACGCCACCGTGTATTCGCAGCGCTGATCGCTCTCTTCGCAGAGCGCGAGGAACTCGTCGACGCCGCGGAAGGGGATGGATTCGCTGCGGATGGCCGGTCCCGGCACGCGGCGCAGCGCGATCTCCGCCCAGGTGATCAGCCCGGTGAGGCCCAGGCCGCCCACGGTGGCGGCGAAGAGCTCGTCGCCCGGAGCCAGCTCGCGGCGGCTGCCGTCGGAGCGCAGGAGCTCGAGCCGCCGCACGTGAGCCCCGAACGTTCCCGCCCGGTGGTGGTTCTTGCCGTGGATGTCGTTGGCGATGGCGCCGCCCACCGAGACGTGCTTGGTCCCCGGGAGCACCGGCAGGAAGAAGCCGCGCGGGACGACCAGGCGCAGGATCTCGCCCAGGGTGACGCCGGCCTCGCAGCGGAGGGTGCCATCGGCGTCCAGCGAGATGAAGCGATCGAGTCCGGAGGTGCGGAGCAGCGTACCGCCGTCGTTGAGGCAGCAGTCGCCGTAGCTGCGGCCCTGCCCGTGCGCGAGGAGCGGGCGCGCGGCGGGAAACTCCACCTCGGTGCGCCAGGCCACGGGCGTCTCCGCGGCGTGCGCAGCCCGCGGATATCGCCCCCATGACTCGATCATGGAGGCGGTTCTAGCACCAGAACGATTCGCTATGCCGCTTCGCGGATCGGCTTGGGTTCCGGATACAGCGCGCGCTGCTCCGTCCGGATGGTGACGATGCGCGTGACCGCCAGCAGCTTCAGCACCTGCCAGGTCGGATCCACCTCGAACCAGCGGGCGGAGAAGTCCGGGCTCGCGCCCCACTTGTGGTGGTTGTTCTGGAAGAGCTCGCCCATGGTGAGGAAGTCGAAGGGCAGCGTGTTGCGGCTTTTGTCGCCGTTGTCGAAGTTCTGGTAGCCGTACTTGTGGCCCATCCAGTTGACGATGGCGCCGTGGACCGGTCCCATCACGAAGTGGAAGGGCAGCATGAAGGCGATCTGCCACCAGTGCGTGGCGAAGGCCAGGTAGAAGAGCGAATACGCCGTCCCGAAGGCGATGCGGGTGGGCCAGGAGTCGGCGAACTTCTCCAGCCAGGGCCACTCCGGCACGTCGCCGTCGAAACGCGCCTCGGGGGCCACGCGCCGGTGCGCGTAGTTGGAGTAGCGCTTCTTCGTCTTCCACATCATCGAGAACGCGTTCGAGTGCATCCACGGCGTGTGCGGATCGCGGTCGGTGTCGCTGAACGCGTGGTGCTCGCGGTGGAGGATGGCGTAGGCGCGCGGGTCCAGGTAGGAGCTGCCCTGCACCAGGAAGGCGAGGAAGTGCAGCACGCGCTCGGTGCGCTTGGGCATCGTGTACATCTTGTGCGCCGCATAGCGGTGCTGGAACAGGCTCTGGAAAAGGACGCTCAAGAGCCAGTGCGACACGAAAAACGCGTAGACCAAGGTTCCTCCGGGGTCGAAGAGGATGTAACCCCGGCACTGTCATCATGCTGTCACGCCGGATCAGAATCGGCCATGTGCGGGTGGGTATCACGACGACCTGGTCACACCGCATCGATGTGCGGTCCGGCAGCAGGGCCCCGCTCCAGCTCGCGGTAGCGTTCCCACGCCTGCTCGATGGGCCCGTCGAAGGCCAGCCGGCCGTGATGGAGCACCGCGGCCCGGGGACAGAGCTCCTGAGCGCCTTGCAGCCCGTGGGTCACGAAACAAAAGGTGACGCCAGAGGCGCGGAAGTCGCGGATGCGTGCCTTGCACTTCTCCTGGAACCGCTCGTCGCCCACCGCCAGCACCTCGTCGACGATGAGGATCTGGGGCTCCACGTCCTGTGCGATGGCGAAGCCCAGGCGGGCGTACATGCCGGAGCTGTAGTTCTTGATCGGCATGTCGATGAAGTCGCCCAGCTCGGAGAAGGCGACGATGCGATCGAACTTCGCCTCCATCTGCTTGCGCGAGAAGCCCAGCAAGGCCCCGTTCAGGTAGATGTTGTCGCGGCCGGTCAGCTCGGAGTCGAACCCTGCCCCCAGCTCGATCATCGGGCTGATGCGGCCCTGCGCCAGCACCTCTCCCTCGCTGGGCTGCAGGACGCCGGCGATGGTCTTGAGCAGCGTGCTCTTGCCGCTCCCGTTGTGGCCCACCAGGGCGATGGCCTCGCCCGGCATGATGTCCAGCGAGACGTGGCGGAGCGCCCAGAACACCTCGGCGGATCGCAGGTGCCGGAAGCGCTGCACCACCGCCTCCTTCAGGGTGGTGACCTTCTCGCGGTAGAGCCGGTAGGAGACGCCGGCGTCGCGGATGCGGATCTCGCCGTCTCTCACAGGTAGTGGATGTGGCGCGGCGAGAGGCGCTGGAAGACGGCGAAGCCGACGAGGGCCGCCGACAGGGCGCAGCCGCAGGCGATGCCGAAGACGGGCAACGGCGGGAGCCGCCCGTAATAGACCGGATCGCGCACCAGCGGCAGCAGGTAGGTGAGCGGGTTGGCACGCAGCAAGAGCCGGAAGAGGCGGAACCACCAGGCGTCGTGCTGTCCCAGCATCTGCAGATCGTAGAAGACCGGCGAGAGGTACATCAGCATCTGCAGCGCGACCTCGGCCAGGTGCCGCACGTCGCGGAAGAAGACGGTGAAGGTGGCGAAGAGCAGCGTCACTCCGCTGGTGAAGACGGTGAGCACGAGCATGCCGACGGGGACGAAGAGAAGCGCCGGGGTGAAGGGCTGCCGGAGCACCGCCATCAAGAGGAGCAGGGGCACGAAGGAAAGCACGAAGTTGACCAGGTTCGAGCCCACCACCGAGAGCGGGAAGACCGCCTGGGGCACCCGCACCTTGCGGATCAGCTCCTGGTTTCCCAGCACCGAGTTGAGGCCCTGCAACACCGCCACGCTGAAGAAGAGCCAGGGCAGGAGCGCCGAGAGCAGGAAGATGGCGAAGTTCCGCTGGGGCGATCTCATGATGGTGGCGAAGACCACGGTGTAGACCACCATCAGCAGGAGCGGATTGAGCATCGTCCAGAGGATGCCGAAGACGCTGCGCTTGTAGCGGACCTTCAGCTCCCGGACGACGAGCAGCACGATGAGCTGGCGGTAGTTGAGCAGGTCCGCGAGCGCGGAACGCCGTGCCGGCAGCGGGCTGGTCGCGGCCGGTCCGGTCTCCGCCAACTCGGTCATCGGCGCAACTCGTCGAGGAACCGGTCGAGGGCAGCGTCGAGTGGAAGCGGCGCCGAGGAGCCCAGCAGCCGGCGCACCTTGTCCACGCGGAGGCCGGCGCGCAGCGGCCGCGGCGCCGGCAGCTTCAACTCGGCCAGCCGCACCGGCACGATCAGCGAGGCATCCGCCCCCAGCTTGCTCGCGAGCGCCTGGCAAAACTCCACCCGGGTCACCGCCGTCGCGCCCGAGCAGTGGAACACGCCGCCGGCGTCGGAGCGGTGCACTCCCAGCACCATCTCCGCCGCGTTGTCGGCGAGCGTCGGGGTGACGACCTGATCGACGAATGCCTTCACCGGCCTGCCGGCGCGCAGCGACTCCACCACGCCCACCGCGAAGGTCTTCTTGACGCCCTCCCGGCCGCTGAAGATCACCGCCACCCTGCAGAGGGCGGCGCCGGGCGCGAGCAGGAGCGCAGCCTCCTCCCCCGCGCGCTTGGTGCGCGCGTACACGCCTCGCGGGTTGGGGACGTCGTCCTCGACGTAGTCACCCTTCTCGCCGTCGAAGACGTAGTCGGTGGAGAGCGCGGTGAAGCGCGCCGAGATGCCGGCGCAAGCGACCGCCGCTTCCTCCACCGCGCGCACGTTGATGGCCCAGGCTTCGACCGGGGCGCGCTCGCAGGCATCCACGTCGGTCATGGCCGCGGCGTGGATCACACCCTGTGGCTGTGCAGCTTCGATGAGCTGGCCGAGCTTGCGGGGATGCGAGAGCAGGTCGATCTCGACGTACTCCACCGGCGCGCCGTTGCCGCGGCGCGGGCCCTTGCCCACCGCGATGACCTTCTCTCCCGCCTCGGCGAGGCGGGCGACGATGCGGCTGCCCACCAGACCGTTCGCGCCGGAGACGACGGTGCTCATCGGGTCCCGTAGTTGCGTTCGTAGTACGTGCGGTAGGCGCCGGTGCGGACGCGCTCCCACCAGCCGCGGTTGCGCACGTACCAGTCGACGGTGGCCTCCAGGCCTTGGGAGAAGGCGATGCGCGGCGCCCAACCCAGCTCGGCCCGCGCCCGCGCGGCGTCGATGGCGTAGCGGCGGTCGTGCCCGGGCCGATCCTTCACGTGCTCGATGAGCTCGCGGCCCTTGCCCAGGATCTCCAGCAGGCGGCTGACGATCTGGATGTTGGGCCACTCGTTGTCCGCGCCCAGGTTGTACACCTGGCCTTCGCGGCCCTTCTCCAGCGCCGCGAGCAGCGCCCGGTTGTGATCCTCGACGTGGATCCAGTCGCGAATCTGGAGTCCGTCCCCGTAGACGGGCAGCTTCTTGCCCTCCAGCGCGTTGGCGATCATCAGCGGGATCAACTTCTCCGGGAACTGGTACGGGCCGTAGTTGTTCGAGCAGCGCGTCACCACCACGTCCAGGCCGAACGTGTGGCCGTACGCGAGGGCCAGCAGATCGGCCGCCGCCTTCGAGGCGCTGTACGGGCTGGAGGGCGAAAGCGGCGAGGTCTCGGAGAACTTCCCGCTCGCCCCGAGCGATCCGTAGACCTCGTCGGTGCTGATCTGCACGAACCGCTTCACCCCGGCCTGTCGCGCCGCCTCCAGCAGCACCTGCGTCCCGGAAACGTTGGTCTCCACGAAGATGCCGGGCCCGAGGATGCTGCGGTCGACGTGGCTCTCCGCGGCGAGGTTGAAGACCGCATCCACCCCGTGGTTGCGGAGCAGATGCTCCACCAACTCGGCGTTGGCGATGTCGCCGCGCACGAAGACGTGCTTCGGATCGTCGCGCAGGTCGGCCAGCGATTCGGCGTTGCCCGCGTAGGTGAGCTTGTCGAGGTTGACCACCGTCCAGTCCGGCCGCTCGCGCCGCAGCAGCCGGACGAGGTTGCTGCCGATGAATCCTGCGCCCCCGGTGACCAGGACGGTGCGACTCACTTCGGCCTCACCAGCTCGTTGGCCGCGGCCAGCGACTCGAAGGTGCCGGCGTCGGTCCACCAGCCCGAGAGGCGGTCGCACTGCAGCGTGCCGGCCGCCAGGTAGCGATTGTTCACGTCGGTGATCTCCAGCTCCCCGCGGGCGCTGGGCTTGAGGGTGCGGATGATGTCGAAGACCTGCGCATCGTAGAAGTAGATGCCCACCACCGCCAGGTCGCTCTTCGGCTTCTTCGGCTTCTCCACGATGCGGACCACGCGCGAGCCGTCGATCTCGGCCACGCCGTACCGCTGCGGATCGTGGACCTGCTTGAGCAGAAGCCGCGCGCCGCGCTCTTGTTGCCGGAAGGCCTTCACGAAGGCGGTGATGGGCTCCGCGAAGATGTTGTCGCCCAGGATCACGCACATCTGGCTCTGCCCGACGAAGTTCTCGGCCAGTCCCAGCGCCTGCGCGATGCCGCCCGCTTCGTCCTGGACCTTGTAGGTGAAGCGGCAGCCGAAGTCCTTGCCCGAGCCGAGCAGCGTCACCACGTCGCCCATGTGCTCGACGCCGGTCACGATCAGGATCTCGTCGATGCCCGCCGCGGTGAGCTTCTTCACCGGGTGGAAGATCATCGGCTCGCGGCCGACCGGCAGCAGGTGCTTGTTGGTGACCTTGGTCAGCGGGAAGAGCCGCGATCCGGTTCCGCCGGCCAGAATGATGCCCTTCATCCATGCTCCTTTGACGGCGCGCGTTGTGCCAGAAAAGCGACGTAAAGCCAAGGACACTGCGGGGGCCGCGCTCCGGTCACCCGCGCCGCAGCGCCGCTGCCGCCACGGCCACGCTGAGGGCTCCCGGGATGGCGCCGGCCAGCCAGGGGGGCAGCGCTCCCGACATCGCCACCGCATGTGCGATGACGGAGATCGCCCACAGGGCCATCGTAAGCGCCATCCCCAGCGCCACCGCGCCCGCCACCGGCATCCGGCGCCGCGGCTTCTGCAGACCGAAGCCCAGCCCCAGCGACGCCAGCGCGGCGGGAATGACCTGGAGCGGAGCTGCCACGCGCTCGGCCATCGCCAGCTCGTACTCGCGGGCGGGTTGTCCCGCCTGCTCGCGCCTTCGAACCTGCTCGCGCAGCTGGCTCCAGGGCAGCTGCCGCGGCCGGCCGCTGCGCAATTCCAGATCTGCGTGTGTCTCGGGAAACCGCTCCTCCAGCACCTCCACCCGGCGCTCGTCGATGGTGCCGCCGGGCCCGCCGTACAGCTCGTACCTCGTGATCACCGCGTCCAGCAGGCGCCAGCTTCCCCCCCGCCCCGGCTCGATGCGGCGCGCGTCGATGCGCCGGGCCAGGCGAAAGGGCGACGCGATCTCCAGCACCGTGGCCGGCTCCCAGCCGCCGTCGCGCTCGGGGCCCAGGTGGTAGATGCGGCCCATCTTGCCGCGGATCCAGGCCGAGCCCGCGTGGTAGGTGGCCCAGTCGCCCCAACGGTTGAAGCGGGTCGTCTGGATCTCCTCGATGCGCGTGTCGGCGCCCACCACCACCCGCTCGCCCAGCCAGACCAGCCCAGCGCCCAGGAGCGCCGCGAAGGCCGCCACCGGCGCGGCCAGCCGCAACGGCCGCACCCCCAGCGCCAGGAGCGCGGTCAGCTCCCCGCGGCGCGAGAGCATGGTGACGAGCAGCGCCGCCGCGATGATCAGCGCGGCGGGCGCCAGCTGGTACGACACCACCGCCGCCTTGTTCAGGTACAGCTCCGCCGCCGCGCGGCCCCAGGCGCGGCCGGTGAACCCGTGGGCGCGGTCGGCGAAATCGATCACCAGATAGATCACCACCACGCCGCCCAACGTCATGGCGAAGAGCCGGGCCAACTCCCGGAGGAGCAGCCGGTCCAGCTGGCCGCCGATCTTTTGCTGGCCGCGGGCCAGTCAGCTCTCCGCCGCCGCGATGTCCGACCGGCTCTGCATGCCGGCGAAAGTGATGCGCGCCGCTGCTCCGTAAGCTCGCGCCCGCGCCTGCGCGGGGCCGCTGCCCAGCGCCACCACCGTGAGCACGCGGCCACCGGCTGTGACCACCTTTCCGGACTGCAGCCTGGTTCCGGCGTGCAAGACCCAAAGGTCGTCGCCCTCGTCGGCGGCTACGGCTTCCAGCCCGTGGATTTCGTCCATGGCGCGCGGAGCGCCGGGATAGCCGTGCGCCGCCAGCACCACCGCCACCGCGGTGCGCGCGTCCCAGGCAGGCTTCTGGCCGGCGAGCTTTCCCTGCGCGGCGGCGAAGAAGAGCGGCAGCGGGTCGCTGCGCAACTTCACCAAGATCGCCTGCGCCTCCGGGTCGCCCAGCCGGCAGTTGAACTCCAGCACCCGCGGCCCCTTCGAGGTGAGCATGAGCCCCGCGTAGAGCGCGCCCACGAATGGCGTCCCGCGGCGGGCCAACTCGCGCGCGGTGGGTGCCAGCACGGTGCGGACGGTCAGATCGATCAACTCCTGCGTGGCGTCCGCCGGAGGGCAGACCGCGCCCATGCCGCCGGTGTTGGGGCCCAGGTCGCCTTCGAGCAGACGCTTGTGATCGCGCGCCGGCGGCAAGGGCACCAGGTGCTCACCGTCGCAGAGCGCGATGACCGAGATCTCGCGGCCCTCCAGCCGCTCCTCGATCAGGAGCCGCGCGCCGGGCCGCCACAGCTCCTCCACGGCGCGGGCCGCCTGCGCGCCGTCGTCGGCCACGATCACCCCTTTGCCCGCCGCCAGGCCATCCAGCTTGACGACGCAGGCGCCCTGGGCTCCGGCGTGCTGGCGCGCTTTCTCGGGATCGTCGAAGACCTCCGCGCCGGGGGTGGGAACACCCGCCGCGAGCATGATCTCCTTGGCGAAGGCCTTCGACGATTCGATGCGTGCCGCCGCCTGGGAAGGGCCGAAGCAGGGCACGCCCCGTTCCGCCATGCGGTCCGCGAATCCCTCGGCCAGCGGCGCCTCGGGGCCCACCACCACCAGGTCGGGCGACTCAGCCAACGCGGCGTCGGCGAGCGAGGGCTGCGCCGGCATGCAGCGCGCTTCGCGGGCGATGCCGGGATTGCCGGGGACGGCGACGATCTCCCTCGCCTCACTGCCACGCCGGAGCGCGCGCACCAGCGCGTGCTCGCGCCCGCCCGAACCGATGACCACCACCTTTGCCGGCATGGCGGATTTGTGTAGCAAACTCGGCTGGCGGTGGCGACCGGGAACCGGCTCAGTGCCGGAAGTGCCGGACGGCCGTGAAGAGCATGGCGAGGCCCAGCTTGTCGGCCGTAGCGATCACCTCGTCGTCGCGGACCGATCCTCCCGGCTGGGCCACGGCGGTGACGCCCGCCGCAGCCGCCGCCTCGACGCCGTCCGGAAAGGGAAAGAACGCGTCCGACCCCAGCACGGCGCCGCGCGCCTTGTCTCCCGCGCGCTGCGCCGCGATGCGCACCGAGTCGACGCGGTTGGTCTGCCCCATGCCGATCCCCACCGTCACGTCGCGCCTGGCCAGCACGATGGCGTTGGACTTCACGTGCTTGACCACGCTCCAGGCGAAGGCCAGCGCCTCCAGCTCGTCGGGGGTCGGCTCCCGCTTGGTCACCAGCTTCCAGCCGCGGGGATCGGCGTCGGCCAGATCGCGGCCCTGCACCAGGAGGCCGCCCGGGATGCTGCGCAGCTCGCGAGTCTCCAGCGTCCAGGCGTCCCGCGCCAGACCGAGGAGCGGCACCTCCAACAACCGCAGCGACTTCTTGGCCTTCAGCGCCTCCATCGCGCCCTGATCGAAGGCCGGCGCGATCACCGCCTCGAGGAATGTCTCGGCCAGTGCGGCGCCGGTGGCGGCGTCCACCGCGTGCGAGAGCGCGACGATGCCGCCGAAGGCGCTCACCGGATCGGCGTCGCGCGCGGCCTTGTAGGCCTCGAGGACGGTGGGGGCGCGCGCCACCCCGCAGGGATTGGTGTGCTTCACCACCACCGCCGCGGCCGATCCGGATGGCCCCTCGGCGTGCTCCTTGAGCGCCTCCAGCGCGGACGATCCGTCGAGCAGGTTGTTGTACGACAGCTCCTTGCCCTGCAGCTGCCGCGCCGAGGCCAGCGTGGGTTCGCGCGGCTGTGGAACCGTGGCGTAGAAAGCCGCGCGCTGGTGCGGGTTCTCGCCGTAGCGCAGCGACTGCAGCCGGCGATACTCGGGCAGCGGCGGCGACTCGGCAAAACCGGCGCCCTCCTCCGGGTGCGCCTTGGCCAGCTGCTCCGCCAGCCACCCCGAGATGGCGCTGTCGTACGCCGCCGTATGCGCGTAGGCGCGGGCCTGCAGCCGCTTGCGCGTGCTCTCGTGCACCTCGCGCTTCTGCTGCAGCTCCGCCAGCACCACGCCGTAGTCGGCGGGATCGACGATGACGGTCACGTACTCCGCGTTCTTGGCGGCGGAGCGGATCATCGAGGGCCCGCCGATGTCGATGTTCTCGATCACCTCCTCGTAGGGCAGCTCTTTGGCCACCGCGTCGCGGAACGGGTAGAGGTTGACCACCACCAGGTCGATGGGCTTCACGCCCTCCTTCTGCATGTCGGCCTGGTCGGCGGCGAGCTTGCGGCGCGCGAGGATCCCGCCGTGCACGCGCGGATGCAGCGTCTTCACCCGCCCCCCCAGCATCTCCGGCGCGCCGGTGAAGTCCTGCACCTGCGTCACTTTGACGCCCTCCTTGGAGAGCATCGACGCGGTGCCGCCAGTGGAGAGGATCTCGATCCCCAGCGCCGCGATTCGACGGGCGAACTCCACGATCCCGGTCTTGTCGTAGACGCTGATCAATGCACGTACGACGGTCATTGCGGGCTGCATACCACAGTGCGACGTGGGCGGGTTCCCGCTATCCTCGGAGCGATGAGAGCCCTCGCGGCGCGACCCCAGGCGGTGTTCCTCCTGCTCGTGGCGGGCGTGATCGCGGCCGAAAGCGCGGCGCTCGCCTCGCGCGGAATGGCGACGCATCCGCAAGCGATACGGGCCGCGGTCATGTTCGACCTCTGCGTGGTGCCCGCCGGGCTGTGGTGGCTGCTGGTGGTGCGGCGCGGCCTTTCGCGCCCGCGCACGGTGGCGCGCGTGGCGGTGCTCTCGGTGGCGCTCTGCGCGCTCCTCTTCGGACGCGAGGTCCGGCTGCTGGCGGCGCCGCTGGAGCTGGGCCTGATCTGGCTCGCCGTCTCGTCGGTGCGGCGGGCGGTGAAGGCGCGAAGCGCATCCGACGCCGCCACGGCGCTGCGCACGGGCCTCGCCGACGCGCTGGGCGACTCTGGCGTGGCGCGGGCGGTGGCGGCTGAGCTCTCCATCCTCTGGTACGCGCTCTTCTCCTGGGGCCGCGAGGCGACTGCGGGCGGCTTCACCGCCTACAAGCGCGCCGGCTGGATCGCCATCTACTCGGCCGTGGCGCTGGCCTGTGTGGGCGAGGCGATTCCGCTGCACTTCCTGGTCCGCCGCTGGGGTCCGGTGGCGGCGACCCTCAGCGTGACGTT